>WJKH01000075.1 GCA_014729235.1 Candidatus Dojkabacteria bacterium
ATAGTTAATCACTATAGTTAATCACTAAGGAGGTTACAGCATATAATTTTATTCTAGGAATTCTACATGATTGGAGAACCCACTGGGATTGATATCAATCCTGAAGTACAAAATCCCCAAGCTTTAGACCAAGCTGACATCGAAAGGGAAGTGCCGTCAAGCCTTATTTCACCAGAGTATACACCAGTTTTTCAGCCCGATGAGTTTGCTAGAGAAAGAATCGAAAGTACAATTCAAAACGAAGTAGCTACACTTATGGATAGCCTCACTCCGAAGGAAACTCAAAGTTACAAAAAAACAGCGACTCGGCTTAAAGATTGGGTTGATAATTGGGAGGAGCCACCATCTGCAGCTCGAAGACTCTTACTGATAGATGATGATGACCCAATTCTAGGTGAGATTATTGAATCAATATCACCTCCAAATTCCCAGACAATTGACCGAGGAGCACTTTTAGCTGCGATGTCACAACTTGATTTTCCAATACTAAGAACACTCACGATGAAAGTTAAAACTAGTACATCTACTGATGACAGTATGGAAATCGCTTGGATAGCTCCAAGGGAATATTTCAGCTTCGATTCCAATCCTAATCAAGAAAATCTCGAGCACTTATGGACATTGATGAATGTGTGTCCACAGGATTTCAGAACACTGCGCGATTTCAGATATATTTCAGCAGTTGAACAGACAGATGATATAATGTTGGCGGGGATTTTTGTTAATCAGGAGATGACTGCAATGGCAAGGATAAGAGAAGAAATTGCTTCCCCAGAGAAACTAACTCGGACTGCCGATTTTTTGGAAGTACAGAAGACAGATGATGGAGACCCATTTCAAGATAAGGCTTTTCTGATGAACCTTCTTGAAGAAGCCCAACAACATGATACCGAAAATATTATGGAGAGCACTAATGATACAACACCTGATGAAATAATTACTGAGCTGAAACAGATTTATAAAAATACCTTTTGGACTACACGCGAAGAAGTTGCTAATTTACCTGAATCTCTTTTCGACCCTAGATTGGATCATGCTTACCTACAGAAATATCATCCAAGCTATAGAAGGAATCTTGCGTCAGGGAACATATACCATCCCAGCGCTGTGTATTTGCGATATTTGGCGTATAAAGATACTCAGACGAAGAACCCTCCTTCAGAAATCGACAAAACTCTATTTCTTAGCGCACTGAAATGGGCTTCCCTCACTAGTGCGTATATCGTCATCAAAAATCCAGAATACCTTCATGAAATCGAAAGTAAATCGGGAAATCCAGAAACACCCATAACTCAGATAGATAGGGGTGATCCTCCTATTCTCCTCGCAGATGATAGAACTCGATTATTAGTAGTTGATTGGATATATGCTCTTTACAAGCCAGAACTCGCAAAAAAAGTTTTAACGGAAAACTTTTTATCTAAACTTCTCGAAGCTAGCCATCCTAGTAACACAAGATTTATGAAGGCTCAATACTATAAATTTATGCTGCGTTTGTATAGAACCGATGCGATAGAGAAAGAAGCAGAACAATTCTACGCCGATTACGATCGAGATGAAGATAAAAGTCAACAAATACAGAGAGAGAATATGTATTCACCCGGGAATCAAGCCCGAGAGTGTTTCGAAGTATTCCCAGAAGAAACCCAGACTCGATTATTAGCCCTTTCAGGACAGATTCATGAGGCTCTTAATACCTTAACACAAACCGAGGGCCTCCTCGATAAGGAAGCGGATACCTACCCTTACCTATACGGACGTGTCCAAAAGGTTAGAGGATATGCCATTGGTCATTTGACTAGTCCATGGGATATTAGAGAACATATTCGTGATCCTACATTTCTACAACGTGCTTCGAAAATAATTAAGGAAGAAATTACCTCTATCAAGCAAGGACATGGAAAGATCGATATCAGGTATCCTACTCCTACAGCATATTCATTACTACCTGATACACACCCGATAAGTGTTGATAATCTCGCGGCGGAATTAGCAACTGATGAAACGCTTGACATGCTCCTTGCCTGTTTCACATGGATTGTAGATGGTCAAGTGGCATCTCTCGAATTTCCCAGTCTCGATAGCATTACAGAGAAACAAACTACTGCATACAATGATCTTAGAGCTTTCTTGACAAAAGCTGCCGATAGAGGTAATCAATTGGCAGAGAAACTTTCTCTCCCAGAAATAGGGAAAATTGAACAAAGGTCTACACTCGATGTACTTAGGGCTCTTCTACTAATTCAATATCAATGGAGAACAGAAAACGAAAGAATGTTCGGCAAAACACCAGTAACAGAGAGCGGTGACCAATTGAGGATAGATGGTGCAACGGCTGAGGATGTCTTACGATCCCACTCTATTGTTAAGAATGATTACGTCCCGCCGCAAGTCGAGCTAGAGCCAGGGAGGGTACAAGTGGTATCAGGGCCAACAGGAGTAGGAAAAAGTACCCTTGGAAGTGCCATACTTGCTGCGCCTTACGCATGGAAGGCAGCCGCATCCCATACAGGAGGAAGTATTACTATCCCTGACAGCCAATCTTATCCAAAATTTTCACCAGCGGCACTTGGATTTCCACATTGGGTTGCTAAAGATGATAGACTTAGTACATGGAAAAATATTGCATATCAGGCACTACAGCTGATGGTTGGTGATCCGGAACTTATAGTTATGGAAGAAATCACAGGAGCAGCACCTACAGATGAAAGTGTTGCACTAGTTGTCGCACTCACAGCATATCTTGCGGCAAGGGGGAAAAGAGTGTGTATAATTTCTCATGAACCTGAGGCTATAGATGTAATGACCACATTGGCAGGACTCGGAGCAGAACTCGGAGCAGGACTCGGAGATAGTTTCAAATTTAGCTATATGGATCCGAAATCTAGACAACTTCAACCAGGAATTAGCGGTTCATTTAGCATTGATACAATGAGAAGGAGAGGATTTGAAGGCCATGAAGATCTATTGACAGTAACGGAACAGTTAATTGAAGCTCTCGATGCCGGATTGAAAGAGGCTGTTAATCCACCAGATGTTAGAAAAGAGGCAGCAATGCAGCAATTTACAACGCCTGAATCACTTGAAGAGCTAAGGTACAGGACTGCTCTTGAGCAACAAGTTACGCAGCTTGCAACAGCTACAGGAAGCCTTTATACCGAACACACTTTCAAATACCTGGAACGTATCCTGACTGATCCTGATAAAACTGTTTTATATAAATACAGAGAGAATGTTCAACGATTAGCACAAGTTGACCAAGATATCCTCAGTCGGTATGCCAGTCAAGCTTCTCCTTTTGGCGAATTACTTGAAGAATTACAAGTTAGTGACACCGAAATCGATATCGACCAATTCATACAAGACCATCCGGAGATACTTGTAAGCTTGCTGATTCATCCAGAAACTGATGAACAGATAATCAACTACGAAGAAATCTCCATTTTAGACCCAGATGCTGACTCCAGTGGAGTCCTTAATCAGTTAAATGCACTTTCAACTATCAGAGCCAGGTTACAACAAGTCGTAGCTGAAAATAAGCCAGGATTACAGGATATAAACATAGATAACTCAATCTTACTTCGGGAAGTTGAAAATTTTTATTCATTCCAAAGCACTTCTGACTTAAAAAAAACTCTCGGACCTATGTTGAGAAAATACAATAAAGATAGAGCAGATCAGGCCGCATTGATGGAGGTTTTACTCACGATTCTCAAGCATCCTGATTCAGGTAGTAAAATTGTGGCAACTATAGCGAAAGCAATTGGGCAGCATTACTCCGAAGAAATTCGAGCCGAATTTAGTTCTTTAAGCGTTAATAATGAGGCTATTGGGACTCTTTGCCGATTAAACAATACAATTCCAATGGCAGAACTCTCAACAAACCCTGCATTCTGTGAAGTTGTTATCGGGGGAACCACAACTCGAGCAACAAAACTATCAAATCCCGTAATAGGACAAACTGATCTCCCAATTTCGTTTGAATATACATCAGTAGGATCCGATGGCGAACACAACTCTTGCATAGGAACCGGACTAGCACAGTCGGGTAAAACAAGCTTTTTACAAGCGTATGGATTAGCAATAGTTACCTACGCTCTAACCGGAAAAGTACAGGCTGAAGAATTCGTTATTCCCAAGGCACCAACAAGCCTCATTGCTCAACTTACTGTCCCGGAATATGTAGGATTAAGCACCTTCAACGGAGTTGCAAGACATTTGGTTGAGGAAATAATTGATAAAGCAGGTTCAGACACCTTAGTTCTGTTAGATCAGCCTGCACCTGGAACAAAAACTAGAGACACTGCGGCAATAACTGCTATGCTCCTGGAGTATTTGCGCCGAAAAGGAGCTCTCCCGGTTATTACGACGCATGCGACACAGACAATTGAATGTAACGAAGCATTTGTTGGTGCAAGAGACCCAGCACTATTGGGATTTGGCCGCCCCGAAGATCCTAAAACAAGCCATGCATCAATTACTACAGGTGAAGTTGGTGGGGCAGAGGCATTAACGATAGCAGAAGAAACCGGAGTCCCTAAGGAGATATGTGAATTAGCACGGATGTTTCAGGAGATTGTTCAAGTTTACAACCAGGCACTCGAGGAGGTGGTGAATTTTTAGAAAGTTTTCTATACTGAGCAATTCAGGGATTAAACCCTCGCCATAGAACAAAATGATATTAATGATAATCCGGCAGAAGCACTTGAAGAAATAACTTCCGAAATCACTCACCTCCAAGAAATCTTGGCTCAATTCCCAGCCGAAGCTCCTCTTACATTGCCACAAATCACGACATGGGCAAACAATTTACTTGCATCAGAGAGTAAAGATCAATTGAATGCAAAAGTCCTACGGAAAGGAATAACTTCTGCTAAGTTGAAAACTATGATCGCTGAATATTTTCCACATGATCCTAAAAGGTCTTATCCGCAGGAAGATTCTCCAGAAAGAGCAGCCTGCGATGCTCTTATAAAACTTCTCGCAGAAACAATTTATTATGAAAAGTACCATGATACCGATTCAGCTCGGAGGTCCGATATATTGAATCTTGATACCGGCCTGCATATCACACCTGCAACACTAAAGGATTTCATTGACGAGGATAAACTTGAGAATGCTGGCAATTCGAGCGAGATTCAAAGGCTTAGGGAAATTGATAACTATATATCGCTCTCAAATCTCCTCAGATATTATAGGTTGGCCATCGTTTTAGGAGTAACAAGGTAGGAATTCCACGGCCTGAGGGAATGGTGTCTGCTTATTGCTGAGCAATCGCCTTCGTCAGAAACGAGAAACTTGCTAAGAAACATTAAATATGATTGAATATTAAAGAATAATAAATTTAGCCCCTAAACTTTTATGACAACCTTCTCAAGTGAAATATCCGCTCCTGCAATTATAGAGCAAGAGCCTAACCAAACTGAGACCCCTAGTGGACGATGGGAAACGGCTTCAGCTGTACTCGGCACCCTTGAAGAGGCCCAAGCTGCTCTAAACGCAGTAACCATCACTACCTCCGATGGCACATCACTTGAATACTCAATCAATCCAAAAGTTTTCCAGATGCTTGATCAAGAAACACCAGCCACAAAAGGAAATATTCATTTTACTTCAAGAGGACAAGAAAATCCCATAGTTCTTACAGAATCTGGAAACAATCCCGCCACAAGAGGTGAGCTTCTAGAAGCTACAATACAATTCATATCTACTGGCACCTCGGAAGAAAAGCAGAGCTCTAGAACAACAGCTTCTACTCAAGACAAACGCAAATTCACTGAGCTGGATGATGAAAACTTCAGAAGTTACCTAGAAGATCAGAGACAAATAACAATGGCAAGGTTTCTACGAGAACACAAGAACGCAATTGCGGATAGTCAAGTAAACCTCTCCGACGCTTTATGGCTTGTTCAAGCACATCTGAATCCCACAGCCGAGATAAGTGACGAAGAAATGGCCAGGTTAAGAGAAATTTCACAAGGGGTCGATCTCGAAGACGAGTTAGATACCGAAATACAAACTCTTCAAGAAAAAGAGCAAAATGACATAAAAACATGGAACGATGAACAACCTACGATTATCGATATCCCCCTAACAGAAGATAAAAGAAAGGAGACTGAGAGAAATCTGCAGCAAATCCGGGACCTTCCAAATTGGCACACACTCTTAAACGAACTCTCGGAGATAACAGTAACCAGCACCGAAGCAGAAAATCAGATCACAATAACACAAAAAGATCTTCAAAATATTACTAAACTTGCTACAAAAATTAACCGAGACCTCCAACGAGAAAATGGGTGGAGTGCTAAAGCAGATTTACAAGAGGCTAATATACAAGCAATAACTGATGCGTTAGCTTTAGAATTGTTATCAATTCATGAGGAAGAGAACAGCCTTGAAAACAAAAGAAGGCAATACCTGACTGAAAACTTTGTCCCTAACGCTTTGGGGCTTGAACCAGAAGACCATGTTGAGCTTTGGGATGAGGATGAAGAAGGCAACTTAATTTTCAAAATTACTCCGGAACCTAAAGAAGACCTTCCAAGATCTCCCGTGTTAATTACTGTCCAGAGAAAAGATTTCACGACAATTGATAGTGATGGTCGAATTGATGTTGTCAGAACGATAGAAAACCAAAAAGCTATACAAGAAATAGCGGATTCACTAACACCTCCAGTTAAAATGCTTTGGAAACGCTATTTAGGATACCTCCCCGAGGAAGATACAGTTGTTTACTCTTTCCGTTTCTCTCAAGACTCAGTAAACCCCGTGCCCCCAGCTGAAACTACTTACAATTTTAGAAGAAACGAGTACACCCCAATTCCTCATACGAAGATTGACCCCACAATCGCTCTTATAAGAACCATTCAAGCCTCAACTCTTGCAATTGAATTAAGAACTTCTAACAATTTTAGCGCTTTCGAAACTCCTATCGTCTACCAACATTCTCTTGATGGAACTTTTGCCATATCCATCGACCCAGGAGATCCAGAATTCGATACACTCGAAACTCATGAGACGTTCTGGGATGACGAAGCTTACACGCAATTTAACGAGGGCCTTCTAGCCATTGGAAAGAATTTTTCACTTGCCGTTAATGCAATAGAGAACGGCATTGGTCAGAGGTACGATGAAACAGATACTCAACTTTTTCAGCAAACAAAGCAAGCAATCGTTAAACTAAGAAATAACATACTACCCCAATTAACGGAACTCCCACGAGATCTCGAGGAAGCATTTAGCAAACTTCTCGAAATTCTTCCACAAATTCAAGAAATACAGAGCAACTTACAGGAGGACTTTAACGAGAGTTGGTACTCTACAGAACGGTCTATCAAATCACACCTTGAATTGACACTACCAGGTATTGATAAAGAACATCTTGAGCTTACTCTTATCCCTGATTCTAGGAGAATTTTCCCTCATGCCGAAGCTAGGTATAGAGTAACAGTAACTGAAACTGAGCTAGACGACGAGCAACCTAAATCCTTTGAAATCACGGTCACCATGAAGCCCGATACAGAAGCTCCAGACCTTACCTTAACCAGTATGACTATACAGGATATTACTTCAAGAGCTTGTAGTATTGATCCAGGTCGAACCTCTGCAATAAGAAAATTACATGTGAGAACTTTTCCTGCCTATGATCGAGATCCTACGAAAGATCTCGAGATAGAAATCCATGATCAGGACAGCTCTCTTGAAGGATTTGTAAGTATTGATGCAGAGAATTCAGATTTACCCCCCGCCTTGAAGGCTGAGGCTAACCTAAAGTTACTTTACTGGTTTTACCAGGCTTCAAAACAAAGCTTGGCTTCGGGTGGAAATCGAGCACAGATTCTTTCCCCCAACCTTATACCTCAAGTATTTGTAAACCCACAAACGGGAGAAACTAAGTTTGTTGCAGGAATAAGGGCGCGCGAGACAACGCCCGAACAAAGGCAAAGGAATTCAGCTGAATTTTTCGATAGCATTTTAGAGAAACTGACTAATAGAATTCGTGAATCAAACATTACTGAGCAAATGGATAATCCACCGCTTAAAGATTTTCTAGACAAAGTAAAAGATTCTGCAGAGAAAGCTAATGGAGAGAGGATCCCTTTTAATTTGATTCTTAGTACCATAAATACTTTTAGTGACGAGAATTTCCGAAAAATCCTCTCTGAAGTAAGGAAAGCCGCAAATGTATAGAGAAAGATCTAAGCCCAAAAGTTACAACAGAATTTAATATAAAACCTACCATCTCCGAACACCCCGAACTGCCCCCCAGGACCATAGCCGAAAAACACATCTTGATAGATCAAAAAAATCAATTCTAACAAAACATCAACCCTTCAACGGATGATCCCTCTCATGCACCTCACGAGCAAACCTATCCGACGCATGCACATAACGCGTAGTAGTATTCAGACTCTCATGCCCAAGCAACACCTGAATCGCAGCCGGACTAGCACCATTCTCGGCCAAATACGTCGCGAAACCATGCCGCAAACTATGCGCAGAAGTCGGCACCTGAATACCCAATCTACGCCTATATGACGCCATCTTTTCCTGAAAAGTATTCGTCGCCAAACGCTTATACTTCAGCTTACGCTTCTTCGCAATATTACCTCGATTCCCTTTATTTCCTTTCGGCGATGAATCTTGGGCAGAACTTGGAGCAGAACTTGGGGCAGAACTTGGGACAGAACTTGAGACAGAACTTGAGACAGAACTTGAGGCAGAACTTGAGGCATTGGCATTGAACCTTTCTTTCACTGAATCCACAAACCCGCCAGACTTGGCCCGTACACGACTAAATCCTATAAAAAGGGCAGGGGAGTCAAATCTCTCCAGAAACCCACTCGAACGCAACTTTTCAGTCAAGTCAATGTATTTGTACTTTGCTTTTTGATCAATCGCTAATCCAAAAACACTGTCGAGAGGGGAGTCTTGAGATGATTTTGCCTCAGAACGTCCGATGTTTCCGGAACCCCTTGTATTATTATCCTGGGAGGCGCCCCCTAAAGATCCCGAGCCGCCCCCTAAAGATCCCGAGCCGCCCCTTAAAGATCCAGAGGCAGAGCCCCGTGAAACATCCGCCACTCCAGATGTTTCACGATCTAAAGATTTTCCATCACTAAGATTATTACGAGACCTATCTGCAGCTTTTTCAGAACCATTTTCACTACCTTCGAGATCATCACCTGAACTACTTCCCGAAGAACCTCCAGCCCCAGATTTCCCCGCAGCACCACCATTAACCCCGACATCCAGGCGAAATCTCAAGTATTTATCCAGCCAACCCATAGCACGCGGAGTCAGATACACAAACCTCTGCTTTTTGCCTTTACCCATAATAAACAGCTTGCCTTCAGAATTAATCTGTTCAAGATTGAGCCCAATCAATTCAGAAATTCTCATCCCCGTCGAAAACAAAAGCTCCATCATTGTGCGATTTCTAACACCCACACGGTAATCCTCCTCAAAAGTTGTCGGACATTCAATTAGAGCTACCAGCTGATCAAATTCCGCAACCTGCGACTTTTTCCGCTCAGCCTTTATAAGCGTAACAGCATCCGGAGCCAGGGGCGTATCCAGATCAAAATCAATCCGATATTTAAGATAAGAACGAAACGCCGAAAGCATTCGATTAATCGATCGCGCATCAAGACCGCCGGCCGAGCCGGAAGACTTTCTGCCGCCGCTCGCTGCCGACCGCGACCCGGCTCGGCCGGCGGCCACCTTTTCCAATTTTTCAGACCGATCTACCTTTTGACTAATTTTTACAATCCGACCAAACACCTTCTTATACACATCACTCAAAAACTTACTGTTTACGCCAAAATCTTCATTTTTTCCGTCCGACCCAAGGTCCTCTGGGTCATCTTTTTTCGTTTCGTGCGTTCTAGGGGCATCAGAGCCCGTTTGCCCACTTCTACCTATTACAACGGCATTCTTGGCATGTGCTCGCAATTCTGCCGCAAATTCATCCCTGACTTTATCCAAATCATCAAGATGATCACCATTTCTCAGATATCCCTTATACAATGTAATCGTTTTTTTACTAATTTCATCAAAAGTCAATGAGTTAATCCTGAGATAAGTAGCCAGGATACACAAATCTCGCGCATAATTATATACAGTCTGCATACTATAATTATTGTTCTGCAAATTCAGCAGAAAGTCATCCTGCTGGGGCAATTTGGGTATCTTCATGCTACTGTAAAAAATTTTCTAAAAATTAATAGGGGAGTCAAAATAATTTTTCCCGTATATAAAGGATTTTCCAAAAATTTAATCGTTATTAAAACAGAGTATATACCAATGTATCATCTATAAGTTTTTGAAGCAAATAAGAGGCATCAGAGCTCGCCACAACACAGGAATTCAAGTAAAGTACTCAGCCTGCTCCAACCCGCTCTAACTACCCGGCCGCATATAAGGGTGATTATACTCGGTCAGAATACTTAAGTATTTTACACACAAAATTCAAATAGAGCAAGTCCCCTCCGTCCTGCTCTCCATCGTCTATTGATTACAAATATTTCAAGACCCACCCTTCGAAATGCGTATATTTTCCTGGCAATAGTTATCCACAATTGCTTATCTCTAAAGAGGTGTTTACTATAGGATATCACACACTATAGGATATTCTCGCCTTGCGGACTATAGGCCGTGAAACACTCACCCCCTACTCTCACTATCCTGTGCTTTAAAAATTATGAAATTTCTAAGTCAGATAATTGCTAAAAATTACCGAATTAATGAAACTAATGCGAGCTACGAAAGATTAGTTCAGAAAGACATTAGTCAATACTGTCGCAGCAAAGATTAAGATATGTTCCAAGATATGGGAAAACCGAAGCTTCTTGTCTACCAGATTTATAATTATACTGATACATGAAAACATAACTGCTGTAGGGACCAGAGCTACTAATTCATACCGGTTGCCAACTAAAAACACACCAAGCGTGCTTACGAGCATTGAAAATGCTGTCAAAACCGTGCCGCTGCGGAGAAAAACTGCAGTCAGCCTCAGATGCGAAAGATGCATGTAGACCACTAGCCCGTAAAACCCTGCCAGCAAAGCAATAATTAAGAAAACATTAAGTCCACTCGCAAGCAGCCCAAACGTAAGAAAATACGCCGTCAACAAACTGATTATGAAGGAAGTTGTCTTTGCAACCTGCTCCAGAGGAATCGTCTTGACCGTTGAAACTATAAAAATATTCATCATTAGGAAAGTCACATACGAACTGGCAAAAAACACTATCAGAAAGATAAAAAGCAAAACAGCCTCATAAATCCTCACAAACTTTGAAAAGAAGAATAACTCAATAAAGAGAATTTCAGAAAAAATAAAAAGAGCCCCCTGAGGAATAATATTCAGCAATACCCTCTTATTCAAGATAAAATTAGAAAACCACAGCGTTCCTGCGTATGTCAGAACAAAGCCTCCCAAAGCTATCAAATAGATTTGCAGGATAGTATGCTCCTCAACTTGGAAAAGCTTGAGCAAAAAAGAACCTATCGCTATAAGTCCGGCTATAAATATCATCTTGCCACGCTTCGTCTGATCCATTTTTGTAAATATTTAAATTAAGTCCTAGTCGCTTTTTCATGCAGGATTGTAATTTAAATACCCTATATTAACAATTTAATTTACCATTTTCGAGATCTTTGTTATCAAAATCTTAACCTAAAGTCCGACACGATCCGAAACTCAATCAATTATGCCTCTACCCTTTTCAGTCAATACCCGGCCGCGTGAAGTCCTCTTAATTAAACCACATTGCATTAAAAATGGCTCGTACACATCGGCTATTGTCGAAACATCCTCGGAAATTGAAGCAGCCAGTGTGGACAATCCTACAGGCCCGCCATTAAAATTATTTGCAATTGAATCCAAAATCTTGTGATCAATATCCTCTAGTCCCAGCTTATCAATTCCAAGCAAATCCAGTGCTTCCTCCGCCATCTCAAGTGAAACTTCATCAGCCCCTTCCCCATACGACTCGAGATAGTCCCGTACCCGCCTCAAAAGCCGAAGTGCAATTCTGCCTGTACCACGGGATCGTTTAGCGATTTCATCCATAGCTTCCTGAGTCAATTTTACCTGCCAGATTCCGGCAGCTCGCAAAAGCATCTCTGACAACTCATTGTCGGCAAAATAATCCAGACGCTGAACCAGACCAAATCTATCTCTCATCGGAGAGCCTATCAGTCCTATCCGGGTGGTAGCTCCTATGAGTGTGAACGGTTTCAGATTCAAACGAAGCGTTTTGGCTGAAACGCCTTTTCCGACTACAATATCAAGTTTTTGATCTTCCATCGCAGGATAAAGTATCTCCTCTACTCCACTTCTAAGTCTGTGGATCTCATCAATAAACAAGACATCAAATTTATCAAGTGCTGTAAGCATTGTTGCCAAATCTCCCTGTCGCTGTATGGCCGGACCTGATGTCACGTGCAGATTTCCTCCCATTTCTTTTGCAATTGCCATAGCAAAGGTTGTTTTTCCCAATCCCGGTGGGCCATAAAACAGCATATGATCCACTGACTCTTTTCTATTGGTGGCAGCTTTTATCATCATCCTAATCTTCTTTTTGGTTTTTGCCCGGCCGATTATCTCCCCGAGGGTCTTTGGGCGTACAACTTTGTCTATTTGTTCATCTTGTTCATTGGAACCGGATTGGCTTTTCACCGTGTTGCGTTTGGTTTCAGAATTTTTCTTTCTTTTTTCTTTTTTGCTTGTCTTAATCATTGTCATATTTTACATTAGGTTGGTTTTGTTTACAAAGGGGAGTAAATTGCCAAGGCTTATGACGCTTAATCATCATTTACACATTCCTCAAGTTTTCGTCTGAACACATCACGGAGAGGAAAGTTAGGATAATCATGCACAATCATACCAACAGCCCGAGCCAAAACCTTCAGATTTGGAGCATAGAGCAAATCACCCAGCAAATCAGGATTTTCTGAATCTGTATCTAGTATATTACCAAGTCCCGTGTATAACATCCTTAAAAGCGTATCCCCAAAAACCTCATCCCTCCAATTATACAGCTCATCATCATACATCCATTGGGGGGGACCTTTAACTCCAGGATAAGTACCACCTGAAGGCATATACCTTCCGTCGTGAGCAAATGGCCGTTTCATGCAAGCCCAGGGAGCTATAACAAGAGCATAGGTATTTAAGTGAAACTGCCTCCAAGAAGGACCGTCAGAACCTGTACAAATTTCGTAGCGTTGGGGGAATCACCACAGCTTATTATAAACCCGTAATCATGAAATAATTCATACAACTTCGTTAAATTCAAAAGCACTGAACCTTCACTCAGTAATTTGCCGAAGTTAGATAAAATTCGGCCACTTTCATCAATAAGCCCTTTAGGAAAATCTCGTGAGTAAAAAGGAGAAGGAAAAACACTGGCCCCACCTACGATGACACCTCCAAATCTCACTGTCCCAGCAAAATCTACAACATATCTCAACACTCTACTCCGAGTCTCTGAGCTTAATTGACTGAATCGAGTTAAATCAAGCGCAACCTGGAGCAATCCGGCAACTTCTTCAGGATCTCCAAACATGAAATTCCTCTCTGAGGGTGGTGGATTAATTGCAGAGCGGCGTAGGAAGTCGAATCTATCATTTGAGTAACATCGGGAGGGAGATAACAATCCCAATGTAGAAAATCCTCTATCGGACCTTCTGGGGGTAATTCAGGGAAAGGACAACTCTTCCTTGATAATCTCGGAGAATGATTCATTTTTTGTCGCACACAATTAACTTATCAAGGACACAAGCTCTGGGTTGTAAGAAAATATCGATAAATGTCATAATTAACACCAATAACACTCTGACCAGCAACCTCAGCCACCGTCCCCACGCAAAACACCCTCAATCAAACCCTCCACACCAACCTCGGAATCACCTTTAAGAACCACCTTAGCACGCTCCAACATACCTTCCAGCTCCTTACCATGAAACCCCAAACCCTCCAAAGCACCCTCTACCTGTGCCAAAATCCCGGAATTTGCGACAGCATCATCTGAAAAATCCAGATCTCCAACACCCAAATCCGCAAGCTTACCTTCAAGATCAACAATTATCTTCTGAGAACCCTTCTTTCCCAAACCGGAAACCTTCTGCAACGCCGCAATATCAGCGGTTTCAATAAATTCCTTTAACTCGTTCAATATATAAGTGTCCAGTATTGCAAGTGCTATTTTCGGCCCTACTCCGGAAACACCGAGCAGCACTTCAAAAAAATCCCGTTCTTCCCGGTTTAAGAAGCCATAAAGTGTCTGACTGTCTTCTCTCACCCGGTGACTTGTGTATATTGTAATCGTTTTATCAGTGTTTTCCGCTTTTCGAATCTCTGTCTCAATTTGATGGATTATCCTAATCGGGATATAGATGCGGTAAGTGATACCCGCTGAGGTAGTTAGTTCTATGCTGGTGTCTTTTTCTGTCTTATTTATCCGCTCCCTTTGCCCAGTTATTGCTGTTATCATGGGGTTATTATAGCTCATTCGTCTTTTTGAGGCAAGCTGCATAAAATTGGGCTCTTCGATTCGTGTCCGGTTTGTGCAGGGTTCATGGTGGTGGGCGTGTTAGGGCCGTGTTGGTTTTCGTTATTTTCCTGCGGGTTCATTCCGGGTTTATGACTGTTTACTTCGAAGAACGACAGATATAAGAAGCGCCAAATGAGTTGCCCAAAAATTACGAATGGTCTTCGCAAGCACATCATCAGAAAGAGGACCTACTCTAATCCTCTCTAAATTAATGTTATAGCCTATTCTAGAGTAAATTAAACCTAAGTCTCAGGGAGGGTAACAACAACTTCGATCGGGAAAAAGATATTATATTCGCACCCATTATGGATATTTTGAGAGAAGCTGAATTACACTACGCTGCTTCCTTAGCTGGATATAGAAATCATCCACCTGACATCGATACTCCACAAGAGCAGATATACAAAAGACCTTACTTTTTTATCCCAACTCAGGCTGAGACTTTTAATTATTGATACTTATTCAAGATTTTTACGAGGTATTGGAGTCGAGCTTGACAGGGACTTGGATCTAGATCAAATCCGCGAAACACTTGGACACCTTGGATCTCGTATATCCCAAATGACCAATCGCTCAATCTCTTAACCAAAATCAAACCAGCTTAGAGCGCCAAGACAAGCCTAGTTGCCATATCCGCATGAGATATCAAATCCCTATTTTTGCTCGACCATTATCTACTCTCACACTGTATCACAAATCCATTTCAACCTCACACCCCATAGCACTTGACACAGATAAAACTGGAATCCTCCCTACCCCTCCACACCAAGATCACGCAACCAAGCATCATAAAAGGGCCTGATTTCATCCTCAACTTCTTCAACAGCACGACTTCCTCTTTCCTCAGGACTCAGATCCGCAGTACTACTAGCAAACAATCCTTTCCCCTCATCACCCGCATTCGTATCAGCCTTTGCTGCATAATAATGTGCCTCAGCTGCTGCAAAATACCCTGCAACATACTTCCCAAAAACCCCTTCAGCTACTCCCAGCGACCCAATCTCGCCATCAGTATCATTGCAAAAAGCTATGAACGCCGTAACATGCCCAGATTCATCTAAAAGTTCTCCGACCTGTGGCATACCGCCGCCACTTTCTTGATCAGGCCATGTCACGTCATGCACAACCTGCCCGTCTTTTATTAACTCTACCAAATCAACACCTCGCTGGCTCTGAAACCCCTCTAACATATCGTTCACCTCTGCAAAAAGATGATGATGCTCTTCACCCTCTCCCCCAATATTCTCGTTCCCCATATAAAATCATTATTAAACTTAACTGAGATATAAATCTTACTACACAAAGCATTGATAAATCAAATGTCATCCCCACATTTATATACCCCCGGTACCCACCAACATCGAAACTCAACCCTACCACATTAGAGAAAGAAGTAGAAAAAATAACAAACCTCACAACCCCTCCACACCCTGACAACTAATTGCAACAGCAACAGCATCAGCTGCATCATCAGGACGCGGAAGCACATCCAGACCACATAAAAGCCTGACACACTCCTGCACCTGCCGCTTATCAGCTTTCCCAAACCCAGTAATATTATTCTTAACCTGCAAAGGAGAAAATTCCTCAACAGGCAAACCAGACTGCTCCAGACACAGCAACAGCACTCCCCTGGCCTCACCCACAGCGATAGCAGTTTTCGCATTGTTACAGAACAAAAGCGTCTCCACAGCAGCCTTCTCAGGCTTGAATTTTTCAATAATTTCCTTCAAATCAGAAAAAATCTCATCCAGCCGCTCCCCCAATTCCAGCCCCTTACCAGTCTCAATCACGCCAAACTCCACAACATCGTAATCTTTCCCATTTATATCAACAATCGCCCAGCCGGTTGTGGCTAAACCGGGGTCAATCCCAAGAATCCTCATTAAATCCCTCTACTAATATATTATTTGCGTTTACACTGCTTGCGTGCAACTGAATTTTTAATGTCCAAGATTCATTTCCCAAACAGCAATCCGTGACTTTTCATCAACTTTACCTGCATCGTCAAATCAAGCGCCATCTCGAGCACCTCTCGCTAGCTCCAAACCGCCTGCACATCAGGATGATCATCCAATTCCCGGACAAAATTATCAATCTTCTTCTGGTCAGCTTCACTAAAAGCCTTGGGAGACTTCGGCAGCTTTACAATTCCAACATCGTTGATTATGTAGCCCAAATCCTCAATTGCATTCTGAACCTGCACACGATCCCCAACTCCGGTTAAAACCCGTACACAGCCCTCCTTTGAAACCCCGTTTTTAATCTCAACAATATCCTCAACCCCTTCAATCTCCATAATTTGCATGATCACTTCTTCTTTATCCACCGGGTCAACTTCATCAGGAGCCCCAAATTTCTCGGCTTTTTTCAATTTTCCGCACTTAACAATCACTTCCCCCTTGGTATCAAAATTCCATGAAACCGAGCCTTGCTCACCTAAACTGCCACCAGCACGATCAAATATTATCCTGATTTCAGATAAAGTCCGATTTTTGTTATCAGTCAAAGCATCCACAATTACACTCACACCCGCAGGTCCATAGCCTTCATAAGTTACCGCTTCAAAGATCATTCCCTCGTCGCCTTCTCCTGTTCCCCTGTCAATTGCTTTCTGAATGTTGGACTGAGGCATATTCTTGGCCTTTGCCTTATCTACAACCACTCTCAGCGACGGATTGGCGTCTATATCGCCTCCTCCTTCTCTCGCTGCAAGCGTTATTTGCTGTGATAATTTCGAAAATATCTTATTTTTCTTTGCATCTTCAGCAGCTTTTTTGTGCTTAATCTTTGACCATTTGTTGTGTCCTGACATTTCTTCTCCTTCATTAATTTATTGATGAGGATAGCGAGTAAAGTAAAAGCTCATTGTCAGAGAATTTACTTTCGTTGGTCGCAATCAGCAGCCTAATTTCTCCGCAGCCCACCCCGTAATTTGTCTCCTTTCCTCCTCCTCTCAATTTATATTATTTTTATGGTTTTTTCAAGGTTTTCATGGTGAAATCCCAATTAGTTCAATCCTTTCTTGTGATCTTGGTTGAAGTGCCAGGTTATGGTCTTTTTTAGCTTCTGAAGTAGTAGGTCCCTGAACTTTCTTGGTTAAAGTGGTAGGTTATAGCCTTTCTTGGACAACTGCGAAGCACTCGGACGAAAAAACCAATCCCCTTCTGAAGTGGTAGGTTATGGCCTTTTTTAATTGAAGTGGTAGGTTATCGACTTTCTTAATCGAAGTGGTAGGTTATG
>WJKH01000076.1 GCA_014729235.1 Candidatus Dojkabacteria bacterium
GAGGATATGAAATTATATACAATTTATTCTCCTTCCAATCATCCGGATGGGACTGTGCACGTATCGCGCGAGGAAGCGATGGCTGCTGAGGACGAGCATTCTCATTAGGATTCTCGGGCTTGTGCTGTGGGCTTTGTTGCCGAGGATGGCCGTGATAGGTGCTCTTGAAAAGTGGCGTTTCTTGGGCTAGCTGCGGAGGCTAAAGTATCATAGTTCTAACGGACTTATTTCGAAAAAGAGGGGGAGAGCTTGCCCCTGGCTTTAGGCAGTACGCCAATTATTAAAAGTTAATGAAACCGACTACCGATTTCATAATCTTTTAAGGACTTTTTAATAATTGGTTGGTAGAATCAATTATGCTACCAAGAGAAAAGCTACAAAAAAATGGAGTAGGAGTGATGACTGAGGAAGAGCTCGTTGCGGCAATGATAGGTACAGGCACCTCGAAAGTGAGCTTTATGAAGCTTTCGGAAAAGATAATCCAAGTTTTAAAGACTAAAACTGAAACTCTGGATGATTTGGAGGTTGGAATCTTAACTGACATTAATGGTGTTGGGATTGCAAAAGCGGTAAACATTCTTGCAGGTGTAGAATTGGGCAGGCGGCTTTATGGATATTATAATACGCAGCATTTAGTTAAAACGACTCAGGATGCGGCAAGAGAGGCCAGAGACATTATTGATAAAAAGCAGGAATATTTTCTTGCGCTTTTTGTAAATGCCCGATATGAGTTAATTAAAAAGAAGATTGTAGGGATTGGGACTGTTGATCGAGTAAATGCTTTGCCCAGAGATGTGCTGATACCGGCTTTGGAATGCAATTGTGCTGGAATAATTTTAGTGCACAATCATCCGTCGGGGGATTGTGCCCCTAGTGATGAGGATTTAGAGGTCTCGAAACGGATGAAGCGAGCTCTTGACTTAGTGGGTTTTCAGTTTATTGACCACGTGATTGTGTCTGATTCTGATTGGAGAAGTATAATGTGATCGAGGCTTGTAGTAATAAGTTTTTCAATTGCTGTTTTTTTTCGTAATTCAAATTAATATTTTTAATATAAGATAAATTGCGAAATAATCCCGGAAGAAAAGGCGACTAGGACGTATTGCACTATTGGTTTCTGAATTCCGTAACTCACAGTTAAATTTAAACTGAAGTTTCAAAATGTGACATTTTAACTTTGGGATTGACACCTACATTAATTTATTAACAAATAGGTAAACTGCTGATATAATGAACTGTGAAGTATGATTAAGATAAGTGTTACTAATCGATGAATTATAAGGCTGTGCTGCTGGATTTGGATGATACCTTGATAGCTTCAAATAAAGTTTATGATAAGGCTTTGAAATACTCGGCTGATTTTTTGGCTGAAAAGTATTCTCTCGACTCCGAAGAATTCTATGAGCTTGCTCGGGAGAAATATAGCTTGATATCCCATAATTTTCCCACCGTACACACTCGGCATAGCAGGATTTTGCTTTTTAGGCTGGCTCTAGATGAAACGGCGAAAAATTACGATATTGGGGTTTTGCCTGTAGTGGAGGATATTTACTGGGACTATTTTTTGCAGAATGTAAAGGTGTTTCCGGAAGTTAAAGAGACATTAAAGAAAATTAAGGAAGAGGGTGTTTTGACTGCTGTGGTTTCAGACGGTGACTTATCTTTGAGGATTCGTAAAGTTCAATCTGCCGGACTATTAAAGTACATTGATGAGGTTGTTGCTTCAGAGGAAGTGATTTTTGAGAAGCCATTCAGCGCAATCTTTACTTTGGCTCTTTCGCGCCTTGGGGTTGATCCTCATGAGGCGGTGATGGTAGGGAATAATTACAAAAACGATATTCGTGGAGCAAAGCTTGTTGGAATAAAAGCTGGGGTATTTTCTCCTGAGGGAGGCAATATTCAAATGAGCGACAATGGTGTTAAGCCTGATTTTGTTATGAAAAAGTTCTCAGAGCTTTTGAAGATTCTGAGTATATAAATTTTTTAGTATTATTTATGGCAAAAGTAGAAAAAGAGTATAGTTGGTATTTTGATGCCGTCATAATTTTTTCAATAGTCAGAATTGCTGTTACGGTAATCACCTTAGTCCCATTTCTTAATTGCGTGGTAGCTCTTGTAACGGCTCCTTTGATGTGGGGGTGGACGATTTTTTCAATTGTGATGCTTATTGTGTTTTTGGTAAATAAGCTTCCTGCTCAGTTTTGGGGATTTCCCGTGTATTACCTAGCCTCAATTTTCGTCAATCTCGGTATCCTGGGGATTTCAATGCTTCTTTTCCCAGAAAGGCAGTTCCTTCAGGGTTTAGTATTAGCAGGATACGGTGTCTCTGTTGAAGTTGCAGCATTAATCTTGTCCAGCAAGTTCAAGGATATGTTTGGAGGAAAGTAGTCCCAAGCTTATATTTGTTATCTGAGTCTTTCTTTCACAAGGGAAATTTTTGCTCGTGCTGTACACCTGGAAAATCTTTTTCTAACAACAAAGTTCAGCCAAGATAGTTGAATTAATCGGATCGGAACTCAAAAATTGACATTAGCCACCAACTCTGTTAAAATACCCGACAACGATGAAAAACTTACTGTGTAATCAAAATTACTTTTATTTTTTTACAACCACCTCATAGGCGGTAAGTTTTAGCTATATCATAACAAAAGTAGCCAGTGTATATACCGCCGAAGAGGCGGTTTTTTGTTGGTTATCTGGTTGGGAGACAGCAGGAGACAGATGACTAATGATTAAATTTTAATTGAAAATTGAAATGAAGGTACTTGGAATTGGAGATATTGATCTAGATATTGTGTGTCGTATCGACGAATTTCCTCAAGAGGGGACTAAAATTAGCCCAAGAAAGACTATAACTTCTTTAGGCGGACCTGTTCCTATTGCACTCATACTTCTTTCGCGTCTTGGTGTTGACTGTATGTTTTATGGAAGTATTGGAGATGATGACAATGGCCAAATACTTAAGAAGCGCCTTGAAAATGAGGGGGTGAAGGTTATTCAGAATCCTTGCAAGAAGACAAAAGTTCATACTGTGCTTGTTAACTCACAAAATGGATCTAGAACAATAATTAAAGACGGGGCTAAAAATCCCAAAATTAAGTCAGTATCAAAACGGCTGCTTAATCAGTGCGATCTGGTTATTATAGATCGGCATGAGCCAAATGCGTATGCGTCAGTATTACAAAATAAAAAGAAGGCAACGAAAATAATTATTGATCCGTCAACGGAAGTTTCAGATAAAACGCTGCTGATGCTGAAGACTGCTGATTTTCCAATTGTCCCGATTGAGGTGCTTGACAAAATATCCCGCCATGAAAATCGGATGGTGGCACTAGAGCACCTTTTCAAGATCACTGCTAAACCGGTAATAGTTACTGCCGGTCACATGGGAAGCTTGATTTATGATGGCAGTGAAGTAAGTTTGATTTCGTCTTTCAAAGTAGATGTTGTTGATACGTTGGGGGCAGGAGACATTTATCGAGGGGCTTTTGCATATGGCGTTTTAAAGAATTGGTCGATTCAGCAATCAGTGGAGTTTTCAAATTTAGTATCAGGATTGCATTGCACAAAGCTTGGGAATCATGAAGCAATTCCTTCCCGCAGAGAGATAAAAGAATTTCTATTGAAAGCACAACTTAATAGTTTCTCACTTGATAGTGTTGGGATAAAGGTAAATACAAGTAGCAAGAAGGCGGCTAAAGTTTCTTCTGAGGTTGGGGTAAGTTCATTAAATTATAATATTTCATCATTATGAAAATATCTGCAGGACGATTGCTAAAAAGAGCGCTGAATGAAAAACGCGCAATACCGGCAATTAATGTGTCATCGATTGAGTCTATTCATGCAGTTTTTGAAGCTGCAGCAGAAGTAAATTCTGAAGTAATTATCGAGACTTCAACGGGGGAGTCTAAGCATTTGCATCCTGAAGTACTGGATGCGATATGCCAGAAACTTGGGGAGATATTAAATGTTGATTATGTTTTGCACATGGATAGGTGTGGAGATTTAGAATGGATTGAAAAGGTCTTGAAAGCAGGCTACAATTCAGTGAGTGCCGAGTTCAAGAATGTAGATCCTGAGGAAAACATCGAGCTATCCAAGCGTGCAAGAAAGTTATGTAATGAGTACAATGCGGCGCTCGAAGGGGTAGCTGATGTTGTGCCTCTGGTCTATTATGCAGAGGATAAGAGGCAAGTTGACACGGACCCAGGCTATGCGGAGAAATTTGTATCGGAGGTTCAGTGTGATTCCTTAGTAATATCTGTGGGTACTCAAAGTGGACGTTATAAATCAAAGAGTGGTATTAAGACAAATCTTTTGAGCGAGATTCATCGCAGATTGCCCCAAATGCCTCTGGTTCTTCATGGAGGGTCGTTTTTGCCTGAGAAAATAGTAAAAAGAGCAGTAGAGTATGGTGTGGCAAAAATAAACGTTAATTCTGAATTAAGAATTGCATATACCGATAAGTTAAAATCTAATATAGACGCAAATCCGGATGAATATGCTCCGTACAGGCTTCTCAAAGGTGTAACAGATGAGATGAAAAAGGTTGTATTAAATAAATTTATAATAATGCGCAATGAAAAATAAAGAGCTTAGGATAGTAGCCGGGCCTTGCTCAGTGGACGAGAGTAACTTGGATCAGATTTATGAGATTTCTGAAATTAAAGTTGACAAAAAAAGGGCAGTTTGGGGGACACGGGTTGTAGGCCTTAAGTCAAGAACTGCTTTAAACAAGTCTGGTGATGGAATGGGCATGGATTATGATATTTTAATGAAAAATAATGATAAGTTGCTTGCCGGAGCTTCTGCGGATTCATTTGAAATTGCTCCAAGCATGAAACTTGCCGAGAAAATTGTCAGGGAGACTGACTTGCTTGTTGCTACAGAGGTTATGATGCCGCATATCCAGATGCCTCTGCTTGAGAGGGTAATTTCTGCAAACAAACTGCTGGCGTGGAGCCCGTCAGTTAATCAACTTGGCTGGCCGCTTATGCAAACATCTCAATATGCAGCCAGAAATGACTGGTGGCTGGGAATTAAGAATGGAAAGTGGATTGGGATTCCGGTTAGTGACGCAAGTGAGAAGAATTCAGATATTATGAGTCCGGTTGAGAGATGTTGGGAGGGATTATCTAAGTATGCTCAAAATGATAAAGAAAAAACAGTTTTGATCCACAGGGGGTTCTTGGCAGCGGATAGAAGAGACTATCGCGCTATGCCGATCCATGAACTTGCTGCACGTGTTAAGAAAAGGTCTGGTCTAAAGCTATTTTTTGATCCAAGTCACTCATATGGACCCAATTTGAGGGATAAGATAGTTGATGATGTTGTGAAATTATTGAGTAGAAAGTTTGATGACGGTGAGTTTCTGTATGACGGAATTCTGATTGAGGTGGGGGATTCAATTACGGATACTGATCAACACATTTCAGTTGATGAGCTTAGAGGTCTAATTGAGAAGCTTTCTGAGATTCGGACTTTGGTTGGGCTGGAGGGTTAAATTGAGTACAAGGTTTCTGTAAAATAATTTGACTGGATTTCGGGTGTGGAGGGGGCTATCGAATACCAGAGTTGTTCAAGTTTGATTGAGTGCAAAGCAGTTGAAGGCAGAGGAGATTATTGCCTTTGGAGCGAGCTTTACTTGATTTAGTTGCAAGAGATTAAAGTGTGATTCGCAGATGTACTTATATTATCGATGAAGGATACAAATATGAGACAACATAAAACCTGCAAAACAGGATTTTCTAACAGATTAGGGAATTTTCCTGAATACATATTCTCGGTGTTGGCTAAAAAGCTCAAGGAAGTCGAACTGGAAACCGGGCGGGAGGTGTTGAATTTAGGTCCGGGTTCACCCGATATTCCGCCAAGTGAAAAGTATTTGGCAAAATTGCACGACTTTATTGCCGAATCAAATGCACATAAATATCCGGGTTATGGTCCGATTGAAGAGTTTACCTGTGCGATTCAGAATTGGTATAGACGTAGATTTGAAGTTAAGCTTGAGGATGATGAGATTTATGTTATTGCAGGTGCAAAAGATGCAATTAGCCATCTGCCCTTGGCGCTAATTGATGATGGGGATGAAGTGCTGGTGCCGGATCCCGGCTATCAGGGCTATGTAGGTCCAATTCTGATGGTAAATGGTAAACATGTTTCATATAATGTGGACTCTGCTCGTAACGAGAATGCTGCAAAGACAAAGAAAGATTTCGTGAAACCTTCAATAAGTATCAAAGATCTGGAACAGAAAGTTACGAAAAATACCAGGTTTATTTGGGTAAACTTTCCCTCCAACCCGAGAGGTGATACTGTTGAGAAAGAGGATCTGAGACTATTGGTAAATTTCTGTAAAGATTTTGGATTGTGGTTGATATATGACAATGCGTACTCAGAAATTACATATGGTGATTATATAGCTCCGAGTATTCTTGAGGTTGATGGAGCAAAGGATATATCCCTTGAAGTGGGGTCGTTTTCCAAGACTTTTTCATTCGCAGGGTATAGAATTGGTTACGTTGCTGGCAATTCTGAAGTAATTGCTGCTTTGGCAAAAGTAAAATCTCAGATGGATTCGGGTGTTAGCCGGCCGCTTCAGAAATTAGTGGCGTACGCCCTGAATAATTACGATTATGATTGGCATGACAGTATGATTGAGACCTATAATCAGAGACGGCATATAATTGCCAGCTATCTAGAGAAATTAGGACTGGAATTTGATTTGCCTCGTGCGGGGTTGTACATCTGGGCTAAAATTCCATCAAATTATGCAGATTCTGAAGAATTTGTTATTGAAATGCTGCAAAAGAAGCATGTGCTGTTTACTCCCGGGGCTGCCTTTGGACGGAACGGGGATAAATATGTTAGAGTGAGCATATGTGCAGATGTATCAAATATTGCCCGATATATTAATTGAGGATAATAGTCCCATGAATAACAAAGTCATCAAAATTGATGAAGTCACGATAATTGGATATGGCAGGTTTGGAAAAACTCTTCACCGAATGTTAAAAGATAAATTTAATGTTCGGATCTTTGATAAGAGTAAAGACGTGGTACGGGATTCAAACCTTGTTGCACCAGCTCAAGTGGTAGCATCGATCAAAGAAATTTACCAGGGGAGAGGGTCAGGCCAGAACCGTGAAACTGGAAAGTTTCACGCAGTATTTATGGCCGTACCTATAGAAAAATTTGCTCAAGTTATTAATGAACACTCACAATATTTTAGATCAGAAGATATAATTATCGATGTTTTGTCTGTAAAGCAATATCCTGAGAAAGTTTTGTCCAAAGCGCTTAAGCGCACAGATGTGCAAGCAATTTTGACTCATCCTATGTTTGGTCCTGACAGTAGTAAAAATGGCTTTGAGGCACTGCCGATTGTAGTTGACAGGTTTCGTGCAGAACAAGAGGTTTATACATTTTGGATTGAATTCTTTAAGTCAATTGGATTGAAAGTAGTTGAGCTAAGCCCAAGTGAGCATGATAAAATGGCCGCCAATTCCCAAGGGGTAACTCATTTCCTTGGTAGATTGCTTGATGATTTCGGTCTCGCACCGACTCCGATTGATACTCTCGGCGCCAGAAAGCTGCAAGAGGTTATGGATCAGACGTGTAATGACACGTGGCAGTTATTTAGAAATCTGCAGAACTATAATTCGTACACAAAGCGTATGCGGATCAGGCTTGGAAATTCGTACGACAAGCTTTACAATCAATTGCTTCCAAAGCGAGTTAATCCTGATAGCGTTGTATATGGGATTCAAGGAGGAATAGGAAGTTTTAATGAGCAGGCTCTAAAGTTTTATACAAAAACCTATAAAGATTCCTTAACAAGTTATAAGACAAAGTACCTGTATACCACCGACAATGTGCTTAAAGCTTTGCATCGGGGAGAAATCGATTGTGGTCAATTTGCTGTTCAGAATTCAGTCGGAGGTATGGTTGAGGAGAGTATC
>WJKH01000077.1 GCA_014729235.1 Candidatus Dojkabacteria bacterium
AGATTAAAAATGATCTAAAAATGATAATTAATTCTGGGAAGCCAAACGAATATGTTTTTCCAAGTGAACGAGGGGGAAAACTTACAACTCGTACAGCACAAAAAATTTTTACTAATGCTATGAGAAAAGCCAAAATTAAGAAAGATACTAGCTTTCATTCACTACGACATAGTTTTGCAACTCACTTATTAGAAAACGGAGTTGATATTAGGTATGTTCAAGAATTACTCGGTCATCAAAATATTAGAACCACACAAAGATATACTCAAGTTTCAAATCCGAAATTAAGAAATATTAAAAGTCCTCTCTGAAAAGAAACGCTACCCAAGACTAGAACCAATTTATTAGTGTTATATAAAGGTTTTGAGTTGCGATGTGTTATTTGCTTTGTTTTTGATCATTTTTACGAACTGCGAGATTAGTCCGCTAAATAAAGTTTTTAAGGATACTGAAGAAAAAACCGTCAAGTATGATCGGGGGTACTGGACGCGTTACGAACACATTTCCAAATTATTCAACGATATTTTAGCACATATAGAGGAGCTTCAATATAAATGGAGCTTCTTAACTGATTTTAATAAATTAAATTTAAACTTTTAAATTATGCTTTATTCAAGAGGTAAAGGGAGACAGGTTTATAATAATTCTGGTTTTGGGAATTATGGATGTTTGATTGGGTTGTTATTATTTCTACTCAAGACTTTAATGGGTAGCACAGTATAGTCAATATTTAAGACACACTGATTAAATATTTTCAGTTCTTAATTGTATCAATATCGTCAACACACATCCACGCCGATGACATTCCGTATCCTGTTTTATCAATATGGAAAGGGTTTTCCAACTTCTGCGGATTTCTTAGGAAGATCAAAATGCAGTAGTTTTTAGATTGATAATATTCTTTATATTCTTGTGTTTTAAAACTGATATCATCTGCATATTTAGCCAGTATTTTCGAAAGTCGATCTTCATAAATATCACTGAATTGGAGGACTTTCGACACTGTAGCAACTGCTGAAACTGGTTCGCCAGAATCCTTGAAATATACAGTGTCACCTTTACTAATTCTGTCCCAAGGGGCAATTCTGTTTTTATACCATCTTGATTCAATTGTTTTCTCACCGGAGATAATCTTTGGGATAAGGTCCCAAGATTTTTTCATTATTGCGATGTGATTCATATGAACAATTATACTAACTTTTTTCTCTGTAAATCAAATCTTATTACAACATTGTAAAAACCTCCAGAAATGTCACCATTAAATCTACGAGAAACAACAAAAACCTTCCAGTAATACTAAGATCTTAGAGAAATTACAAAATTGATCAAATCAATAAATAATAGTAAGCATATATTGATTCTTTTACTTATTAATAGTTTCAGTTTTTCCCTCTGTAGTGCTGACCATTCAAACACTAAAACTAAAAATTCGTGATTCGATTTTGTGATAATTAAACAATATAGTCAGTTCATAACAAGTCCAGTACTTTATCAAAAATCGGGGCTAATGAACAGTATAACGAAAATTGACTTTTGGGAGATATTGTCTCCGATTGAGTATTATTTGAACTTTCTAAAAATAGAAGGCTTTATTTAAAGATTGGTTGCTGATAGAGTAATTTCATTAATAAAATTTCCGGTATGAATCACGACAAAGATTATGTATAAAGTATTATGATTTGTTTGAGGTAGTAAGTGCCTGAATTCAAAAATGGATATAAACAGGAAAGTAAAAAATTCATTATACTTGTTAAAATTAAAGCAATTTACCTTCCACAAAATTCCAGTCATCGAGCGGACTCTATTTTTAGAAAAGATTTACATTTAATTTCTTTCGCTTTTCTACTTCTTATTAATATTTTTGAACTTTGCAAGACATGATTGGATTCATATCCGAGGCATTGTTGGTTTAGAGTATTATCCAATTCCCTCAACTGACTCTTTAATTTCCCAAGTCTTGGGTGGGGATTATCTACTCGATAAAAATATCATTTACTTGAAATTTTATTATTGATATTGTAGGATTTTCTAATAACAAAACTTAGTTCACTTATTATTACTAATGCAATGGCTAAAAAGGCTCAAGAGTTTAAAGAACTATCTTCTGAATTATTTGAGAAGGCTAGAGATACTAAGGGTAGAAAAGAATTATTGGACTACTATTTGTTTCTTTTTAGTGGTTATGAAAAGAAAATTATTAGTTCAAAAGAGCTTGCCAGTAGAATTGCTGGAGCTTTGTCTCTAGATTTTTTAGAAGATTACACTGACTTGAATGCTCTTGCCCTAGAGGCTGGAGAACTTGAATTGCCAGATCCTCATATTACTGGTGATCCGGTTGAAAGATTTAATCGTTTCGTGACAAAACTAAAGAATTTATAGTCTTTATAAATCTACCTATTAAAATTCCAGCATTCTTCTTGTTTTCTCCTTTAGTTATTTTTCAATCCTATCAATAAATTTCAAAGACAGTATTCAAGATCGGGAAATTTAAGTATCCTATTCGGGGCTTTTACTTATTTGAAAAAATTATGGTATAGTAAAAGAACTATATCTGAGGCAAAGATGCATAAAAAAGTTTCATAAGATAAGAACTAGAAAACATCATCGATATTGACACTGGTTTTGTGCTGAGGTTGATTAAGTTGTAATGCCATCAGCTAAGAGAGGAGAGTATAACGTTGTTAGAATGCCTACATTTTCAGTAATTATCCTAATTGATAAAAAGGGAAATATTTATCTAGTAAAGCAATATCGGAGATACTGGACGCGTTACGAACGGATTCTTCCTATTGTCGATTCAATCATCACCCATTTGAAAGAGTTTGAATACAAGTGGCAATTTCTACCAGAATTGTCATTTATAACCTAGCTCGCCATTCAGTTTTTTCTCCATTGTCCAAAACTTTAATCCCCATATGCTCAAGTTCTTCACGGATCTTGTCTGCTTCTTCGTAATTTTCTGTATTCCGAAATTGAGCTCTCTCCATGATTTTCTGGTTAATTTGCTCTGGATCAACACCCAATTTACTGATTTGAGTGTTCACAAATTCCTGTGTTACTTTTTCTGGACTAAGATCGAACAAACCAATAACAGCTCCAATCTGTTTTATCCCCTTGAGTATCGTTCTTATCTTTTTTATATTTGAGCTCTCAATCGCTTTTTTAAGATTATCTGAAAGAATATGAATCTGAGAGATAACTTCAGGTGTATTAAAGTCATTATCCATCTTCTTCTCAAAGTTACTAATTATTTCATTGAATAAATCTTCGTCTATTTCAACGCTTTGATCTTTTTGAGAAAAAAGCTTCTGAGCCTCGTGAAGAGTGCTGTAAATTTCATAAACATTCCGATTCGCATCTTCATATCGTTTAGGATTAAATTGTATGTTTGATCTGTAATGATTCGAAATTATCAGATACCGAATAACTTCAGGATGATACTTTAGCAACCAACTGGATATAGATGTGTCATTGTTTAAAGATTTACTCATCTTTTCTTTACCAACCATTAACAAACCGTTGTGAACCCAAAAGTTTACAAATTTTCCAAATGCTCCAACACTCTGTGCTATTTCATTTTCATGATGAGGAAATATTAGATCTTTCCCACCTCCGTGTATATCGAAATGGTTTCCTAAGTATTTTGAACTCATTGCAGAACATTCAATATGCCAACCTGAACGACCATGTCCCCAGGGAGAATCCCACAATTTCATTTCAGGTTTTTCACTTTTTCAGAGAGCAAAATCCAAAGGATCTCTCTTATCCTCCTCAACCGCTTTTCTTGTACCTACCTTCAATTTGTCTAATTTCTGACCAGATAACTGTCCATAATTCTTAAAATTTCGGATAGCGTAATACACGTTTCCTTTTTCCGTAGCATATGCTAACTTTTTTTAACCAAAATCTCAATGATCTTTATGATTTCAGGTATATGCTCAGAAACTTTTGGTTCAATATCAGCAGGTTTTATTCTTAACTTTTTAAAATCATCATCTGCCTGCTTCATTATGCTTTTAGCATGTTCTAATGGATGAATTCCTTTTTCTTTTGCGATCTCTATGATTTTATCGTCAATGTCAGTGTAGTTTCTGATATACGTCACATCGTAACCCTTATACTCGAGATAACGACTAATAATATCAAAGACAATACCCTGCATTGCATGACCTAAATGAGATTCTTTGTAAGGGGTGATCCCACAACTATAAATTCCAACTGTATTTTCCTCAATTGGTATGAATACTTCTTTTTTTCTAGTTATAGTATTGTATATTTTTAACATTTATTATTATGAACGAATTTAATTAAATAGTTCAGTACTGACATAGCGATCAGCTCTGTCAGGAAATATCGTAACAATATTTCCTTCCTTAATATTATTAGCAATTTGCAAGGCTCCCCACAACGATGCTCCTGAAGATATGCCAACTGAAATTCCTTCTTTCATGGGTAACTCTCTTGCAAGTTTAAATACTTCTTCGTCATTCTCTATCATAATGTTTTTATCGAGTATCTCTTTATTAAAAATCGGAGGAGAATATTTCTTCATATTCCTAAGTCCTTGTATTCTCGAATTCTCTTTTGGCTCAACGCCCATAACTTGGATTTCTTGTTTATACTGTTTTAACCTTGTTCCTGTACCTGTGATAGTTCCTCCTGTTCCCAAACCCGTCACAAAATGTGTTACAGTCGGCAATTGTTCGATTATTTCAGAAGCTGTTGTTTCGTAGTGAGCTAGGACATTAGAATTGTTCTCATACTGATTTAACATAACATATTTACCAGGATCGTTGTTCAAAAGTTTTCTTGCTACTTCAAAAGAGTAGTTTGTGCCTTTCTTTCCATCCGTAAGAATAATTTCCGCTCCAAATTGCTTTAAGATTTTTCTTCTTTCAAGACTTGCACTCTCTGGCATTACAGCAACAAATTTATATCCTAATACGGAAGATACCATTGCTAATCCAATACCAGTATTGCCTGATGTTGCCTCAATAATTGTGTTCGATTTCTTGACAAGACCTTTTTCTTCAGCATCCATCATAAGATACTTAGCAACACGATCTTTGATAGAACCCCCAGGATTATTTCCTTCTAGTTTTGCAAATATCCTCACTTTGGATGAAGGAGAATAGTGGCTTAATTCAATAAGAGGAGTATTTCCTATCAAATCTAGAATATTTTGAGTTTTCATCTTCTAAGTAAACTAATTTAAATACATGGAGACGATGATGGGAGTTGAACCCACTTAAGAAGTTTTGCAGACTTCTGCCTGGCCGTTCGGCCACATCGTCAATAAGCCAAAGAAAATAAGCCTTGGCTTACTCATGTATTCATTTATATTTGGAAAATGTTTGAGGAAAATAAACAGCAAAGTAAACCAACGCTAATTGTTTGGTCTACAACAACAAGATGAATTGTTTCTGCTATTTATTGAATTCATATTTAATTATACTATAAATATGGAGTTTTTTCAATTTGTGTTTCGTTCGTATGTGGTACGATCGCCTATAAAATATCGGGGAGACAGGACTTGAACCTGCGACCTCCCGGTCCCAAACCGGGCGTTCTAGCCAACTGAACTACTCCCCGCTAACCTATAGTAACACAGAAAGACAAAACAAAAACAACCATCCCTTAGATTTTCATTAAAACAATCATGAACTGCCGTTAGACATTTTGACATCTGGACCCACAGCCTAACAGTTAGACCCTCACTGTGCCTGGACAGTGCACCATATTGCACATAGAGAAAAGAAATTGGGCAGTAAATCTTCAGACTCTAAATTCCAAGATTCATGGCGATAACGAGAACAATACTCGCAGCAGTACCCAAAATCAAATACATTGCGATATTCAAACCCTCATTAATGAAAGATTTGATACGCTCTGATCTGCTTTTGGGGCTTAATTTGCTGTGTTTGCCGCCAAAATTTGAAAAATCAAAGAAAAGCTGATCTTCCACTTTTAACACTATTATAAATTAATGCCGATATAACAGGGTTTGTCTATCGGATCCGAGATTACGGACCCCGATTGATTGACAAAAGTTAGTTTTATCAGCAAAAACTCGAACGCAAAAGCATTTAGCCAATGCAGCCCGAGTGAGCAGTGTTTGTGGACAGAAATTTTAAAGTGCTGTTAGTAAAGGTTTTCTCTAAACTAACTTCAGTTATTATATCATGAAAAAGGCTCCTGTAAAAGGAGCCTTTTGGCTTGTTTCAGAATGATCCTGAGCCTTTCGTTATACTGCGTTGATTAGTTGAACAGCAAGATCAGAAAGCAAAGGATAATCAAATCTTTCGCCTTGAGAAGCTTTAACCATTGTGATAATTGTTAAAACGAAGAAAGCTAGTCCGATAAATATAGTAATAATCATCCCAATGCAAGGAATTACTACAACCGCCATCATGAGACCGACAGCCACCGAAAGCAAAACTGACTGAGCGCTGACATAGCGAACGAAGTTGTCCTCTTTCTCAACGAAAAACAGGATTAAACCTACAATTGGAATAGCGGCAAGTACTGCCATAGCCTGATTATCTTTGTTGAATTTGATATCTTCAAGCTTAATCTCTTTTTTGGCTTTTGACTTTTTTTCTGCCATAAAAAATGAATTTTAATAAATTAATGTAAGTTACGAAACTCAAATTAAATTAAACCTTCTATACCCAAAGTATAGGCTAAATTTCCCGTTATTGCAACTGTTTTAATTATTTTACGTGTTGCATAAAAACTATAAGGTTATGTAAAATATTGACAATAAGGCGTTAATGAATAATAATTAAGACTAGAGTACTAGTTAAATTTTTAATAAATAATTTTAATGCTTAAAAAAGCAAAGTTTCTAGCAGTTGCAGCAATAGCTGTTTTATCTGCTTTTGTAGTGGCAGCAGGAATTCCATCTGAGGTCTATGCTCAGACAGATACTGAAGGAACATATGAATGGGATTCTACAGATTGGGATTGGGAGGACTCAGATTATGATTTCTCAGACACAGATTGGACGACTGAGTACGACTATGGATACGGTTCTTCAGAGCTCACTCCCGAAGAAGAAGCTGCAATTCGTAAAGCTGCTATTGGGGTGGCAACAGTGGTTCTAATTCCTACACTTATAGTGTCATTGGCAATGTATGTCTTTATGGCAATCGCTTTAATGAAGATAGGTGAGAAAGTAGGAGTTGATGCTGGAAAGAAATGGATGGCATGGATTCCGATTGCTAATTACTTCTACATGGCTGAGTGCGCAGGACTTGAATGGTGGCATGCACTTATCGCTCTGTTTTTCCCATTCTGGTTGATTTACGTAATGATGAAGATTGCGGAGCGGAGAGGGTTCAGTATGTGGACAGGTTGTCTACTATTGGTTCCTATTGCCAACTTGATTTTTATCGGCTACCTGGCATGGGGTGAGCCAAAGCAATCTGCTTAATATTATTGTTTTGTCTGCAATAACGATCGGGCGGGGATAACCCAGGGTTAAGGTCAAAGGGTGTTCTCCGCTTGGTCATATATTCGTTTAATCATAATTTTCAATGAATAGTGCTGATACTATCGATTACAAAGTTTTGGGGTTTGATTCACAAAAGTACTTCAAATTACAGAAACAGGAAGTTCTTAAGCGGCTGGACAAGTTCGCTGGCGGCAGACTTTATTTGGAAATAGGGGGTAAGTTTTTGTATGATCCTCACGCTGCCCGGGTATTGCCGGGATTTGATCCGTATGTCAAGAAAAGGATATTTGCTGATTTGGCTTCAATTTCTGAAATACTGTTTTGCGTAAATTATGATGATATTCTTTCGGACAGGCAGCTTAAAAATACGGAGGAAAGTTATAAAGCAGTGGTAGAAAAAATGCTGTCTGAAATTGTTGCTGAACTTGATATTAAGCCTAAATTAGTAGTGAATAAAATTCGAAATGAAGCTGCAAGAGCAGTAAGTTCATTTGTTGAATTCTTTTCTGACTTAGGCTACGAAATCTTTAAGAGATATTATATAGCCGACTATCCTGATGATGTACGTAAGATTCTTAGTGATAAAGGTTTTGGACGCGATGAATACGTAGAAATCGATCGCCAGAAGAATCTTGTTCTAGTTACCGGTGCTGCTTCAAATAGTGGAAAGATGTCAACATGTCTGGGCCAGATGTATCATGACAGTGAGCGAAATATTGAATCGGGTTATGCCAAATTTGAGTTATTTCCGATCTGGAATTTGCCGATTCATCATCCTGTAAATCTGGCTTATGAAGCTGCAACAGTAGATATTGGAGACTATAATGTAAAAGATAGTTATCATCTGAAGGAACACGGCCGCGAAGCCGTGAGTTACAATCGCGACCTTGAGGCATTTAAGCTGCTTCGAAAAATCGCAAATGAATTTACTTCAGACTCAAATTTTATTCGGACGTACAAATCTCCTACTGATATGGGAATCAGCATGGCCGGCAGTGCTATTACCGATGACGAAGTAGTAAGGCGGGCTGCGATTGAAGAGATTAAGCGGCGGAAAATCTGGTATCAGGAAATCGTTAATCGAGGTGATGGCAAGCTGAATTGGGTGAACAGGTGTGAAGAGCTGCTCGCAATTGCGCAAAAGTAGAAATCACGATGTCCGAAGGCCAGCTACATATCAGCTTCCTGATCAAAAATCAATTTATAAAAGAATCTTTTACTCGTCCAGTTGTTTAACATCTTCAGTGAGCTGGACTTTGTCCATCTTTCTGGTTAATTGATTTACGCGGGTAGTTGCTACTGTATTGTACTGTTTCTGCAGACTCTCGATTCTATCACCAATTTTGCTAAATGAGTCATAGAACTTCTTAAATTCTTTTTCAAACGATTTTACGTGCCCAATAATTTCGCGGATATTGCTCTGATACTTGAAGTTATCATAAGCCTGTCTGACCATGCGCAAAATTGCTGTAAAGCTGAAAGGTCCGGCGAATACAACCTTCTTTCTCATTGCTTCAGTCCACAGATCATTCATCTTGTCGTATATAAATGAGAAGATCATCTCGTTTGGAATAAAGAGTATTACGAAGTCTACTGTATTTTCTTCCGGATTAATATAATCTCTATTTGTTACCTGCTTGATCTTTTCTTTGACATCACGCTCAAAAAGCTTCATATGTTCCGCTTTTGCATCTTGACTCTCCGCTTCGGTCACTTTTTGCAGTTGTGCGTAAGGAAATTTTGCATCGACATTGATTTTGGTCCCATCTGGAAGTTTAATTGTAAAATCAGGGCGTGTATCAACAGTTCCCTGGGCTTTGTTGTAGTCATAATCCACACCTTTTACAAATCCTGTCATTTTAAGCAAGTCTTCAGCCACTTGCTCTCCAAATTGTCCACGAAGTTGGTTGTTCGAGAGTACTTTTCTCAAATTATCTGTACTTACGGCAAGTTGATCGGTAATTTTCTTGTACTCATCGAGTTTATTTTTGAGGGCCATGAAGGATCCGACTCTTTCTTTTTCTGCCTTGTCCAGACTCTCTTTGCTTTCTTTAAGATCCGATTTAATAACCTTTACCAATCTCTCAATTTCTTCACGTTTATTTTCAATATCCGTTCTAATTTCTTTTTTCTCGGCTCCAAGCTTCTGGTCAGCAAGCGTAATCAGTGCTTCATTTGCCTGCTTTTGCAACTCAGGCATTAGTTCCCGCAGCTTCAGCTCGAGCGTGTTGGCAACTGTCTCTTCAACTTCTTGTTTTGCGTTCTCCGGTTTTCTCAAGAAAATGTAGTAGATCAATGCTGTAGCGATTATTCCAATTACTGCTCTGACTATAATTTCCATGGCGTGCTTGTTTAATTTATTTTGGCAGTATAGATGATATATTGGTTAGGGGGTTGTGTAAAGATTTATTG
>WJKH01000078.1 GCA_014729235.1 Candidatus Dojkabacteria bacterium
ATCGAGACCTATCACCAAGCCCCTCTTTATTCTCATCAAAACTAAAATCTTCATAATCGCTGTTTCCCGAAATAAATCTCACCGCCTCTTCATAAACTTTTTTAAAAGAATAATTGATCAGGCTGCCTCTGGCATAGGGCACAATGCAATACGAGCAAAAGTTATCACATCCGGTAGAAATCGGAATCAAAGCCTGAACGCCGTCACTGCAGGGCTGTGGTATTTCGAGGTAACTTACAGGTGCAATGCTTTTATCGGAATTTGCATCAGAAAGAAGCTTGGGTAAGTCAGCAATTTTGCGAATATCAATAACATGATCTATCCATGGCAGTTTTTTGCTTAAGTTTTGAGAATAGGCTTCATTAAGACTCCCGTCACACTTCCTGTCATGCCGGACCGCCATGCAGCCTGTTAAAACTACAGTTTTGCCGCGAAACTTTTTCTTTAAGTACTTTATACCTAGCCCGGATATTTTATCTTCCGGTTTCTTTCTGACTGAACAGCTTACAAGTATTACATAATCAGCATCTAGTTCGGATGAGACTTCAGAAGCACCTGATGAAGACAAAATTGTGCGGACTTTATCTGCATCGGCATAATTCATTGCACATCCGTATGTTTTTATAAAAAATTTACCACCTTTTAACAACATTTCTACAATATTTGAATTTATACAGTTTTAAAGTGAGAAAAAAATTTGATCTATCAATTAGAACTGTGATAATATTTACCCATTAAAATTATACTAAACCAAAGATGGAAAAGACAGCCAATTCCGGCGCCGCCGAATCCAATAAAGAAATTAATCTCTCAAAATCCGAGATAGACAGGCAGCCTGTTTTAGATAAGCAATCTTCGAAATCAAGTTCCGATACCAGAAAAATATTAATTATTGTCGCTATTGTCCTAGGATTGCTCGTTGCTGCTTTAGGTATTTTTTGGCTTTTATCTAACGTTATCATAAATCCGGCAACACAAAAACCTGTTATCTCGCTGGGAATCAACAATTCAGATCCAAACAGTGATAATAATGCCGGCACAGGTTCTGAAGCAGATAAAGAAATTGACCCAAGAACTGAAGAAAGCCCAATCAATGGGGAGCTTTTTACCCCTGAAGAATTCAATAAAATTATGGAACGGCCACCAATTGCTGTACCGATTGGAAATGGGATTGATTTATCAGGCTCACCACGCCCACAATCAAATCTGCCTCTTGCAGATATTATTTACGAGACAAATGTAGAAGGTGGTATTACAAGATATCTGGCTCTCTATTGGAGCAATGATGTGACTGAAGTTGGACCGGTCAGAAGCGTAAGAAATTATCATCTCCAGTGGCTCAGCGGTTATGACGCAATTTTGACTCATGACGGTCAGGCTTCGGATCCTTTTGATGAACGTGTTGATGCAAAAGGAAATCTTTTTAGATACGGGATCAAAGATGTCAGAAATGATATCGGAATGTGGAGATCGACTGAAAAATTTGCCCCACACAATGAGTACATTGATTTTACAAAAATTTGGGAAGAGCTGAAAGAGGACAAAGAACAAGGTCTTTACGACTGGTACTTCTTCCCTGAAATCACCCCATGGAGTTTTAAAGATGATGCCCCGTCAGATCAAAGAGGCTCAGAAAAAACTGTCAAAATCCAATTCTGGCATGAACTAAGCACCCGCAACAACAACCGTTATGATGTGGAGTGGACTTATGACCCGGAGTCAAATGAATACTTGCGAACACTGGGCGGGGAAAAAGACATAGATAAAGTATCCGGAGAACAGATATCAGCAAAGGTAGTAATCTTACAGGATGTTGATATGGAGCAGACTTTTAATTCAAAAGGACATATAATAATAGAGGTTATAGGAGAAGGCACTGCTACAATTATGCAGGATGGACAGATGCTTAAGGCAAACTGGAAGAAACCTGACAGAATGAGCAGAACAATGTACTACAAAGAAGACGGCAGCGAGTTTGAATTTAACCGTGGATTGATCTGGATTTCTGCACTGCCTGAACAATTTGGACAATATGAAGTGCTGACTCCAGGTTCCGAAACTCCTGTAGATGAAGCACAAGCCGAATCTGCAGCTGACACTGAATTAAATTAATCGGTAGACAAAAATGCTCGATAAGATATTTATTTCAAAAGTACGTGTAAAGCTTTTACAACTTTACACCAAGAAACCTGATTTAAGTCTGCACGTTCGAGGATTAGTAAGAGAATTGGATGAAGAAATTAATGCTGTACGCCGCGAGCTCAACAATCTTGAAGATGCCGGCATTCTGCAATCAGAGAAAAAGGGTAATAAGTTAATGTATTCTATAGACGAAGGGTGCCCAATTATTCCTGAGCTGAAAGCTATGTTTCGAAAAGATGATCCTGTCATCCGCAGAATTTCAAAAGCACTTGGAGAAATTGATAAAATCAGCATTGCAATGCTCACTGACAGCTATTTAAAAAATAAGTACGAAGATCACATGGATATTGATATGCTTATCGTAGGACAGCCGGATGTTGATAAAGTGTCTTCCAAGATAGCTGAGCTTGAAAAAGATATCTCAAAGACTCTAAAGGTCAGTATCGTTAAGGATGATGAATTTGATTTTCGCAAGAAGAAAAATGACCCATTTATCAACAAGATTCTCAAAAACGATAAAATCTTACTAGTCGGGGAAACACACGATCTATTTTAATTCAAGAGTCACATCATGGACTTTAAGAAACTTGTTAAAAAAGCTAAATCAATAAAAGTCAGCTCCGAATTCATAAATACCCTGGCTCTAGCCGGAATTACAGCGATTATCATAAGCACTTTTTTTATCGCCATCCCAATGGCAGAAAAAGTTTTCCCTGGAATTCGCTACGATCTGCAAACCAAAAGCAGTTATTGGAAAAAGACTTTCGTGCTTGATGCCGGAACATATCAATCCGACGCTGACGAAACAGCTGCTATCATAGCTAAACGTTTAGATGCCTACAAAGTCGAAGACTATGAAATTCAGATTCATCAATCCCGCACCGAAATTAATCCTGAAGAACCTCTCTTACTAGAAGATTCACCCGACAGCGATAACATAGCGCAGCTTGGTGACTCTCAAGCAGATGAAACTTCTGACGAATCCAGCAAGCCTGAAAAAGAGAATATCGAGAGTGAGAGAGAAGATGAAATCGAAGAATCTCAAATAGAATCCGAAGAATCTAAGGAAACAGAATCTGAAACTCGAGAACCAACTCAGAATAATCCCGCTCCAGGTGAAGCCCCTGAATCAAATTATGAAATGAGGTATAAGATAGAAGTTACAGTCCAAAGTACGAAAGACCCCTACTACGTTCAAATGCTGATCATGAGCAAAAATGAGATTAAAATAATGACTGTTAAAGATGGCGTAAGTTTTGATGACCCGGAAAATCCATATCAGAAATTACTTGAAGATAATTATGATGAGACCGGTTTTAACAATAATTCTTTCAGAAACATCGCTATAAAGAAATTGATTAATCAACAAGGCGATCCATATTACTTTACAATCTTTAAGCCCAAATCAGGCCCAACAGCCGAGAGCTTCCGCCAATTTATGTCCCAAACTATTGGACAGGAAATCGGCGTAAGTATTGATGGATTTGTAAAACCCTATCCAAACTACATGGGCGAAGAGGATCAGATTATTATGGGGCTAACAGATGATCCGGAAGAAGCCGCTTTTTACCGGCTATTATTGAATTCTGAAACTCTTCCTGCCGATGTAGCAGTTGACGACATCATTGATAAAAAGCCTCTCGCCATGGAGATCGACTACCTCAAGGTAACAATTTCATTCATAGTCGGCACACTTGCAAGCGCGGTACTGATTTATCTTTTCACTGAGAACAAGTCTGCAAAATTAATTTCCGCCCTCAGCTATCTTTTGTCAACTGGATTTGTGATTTCAGTTGGGATAGCATATCTGAAAATAACGGGTCAGGAGGTCGATTTGCTTTTTCTAGTAATTGGCGGTCTGATTTCAGCTTATGTATCAGCAGCCTTTTCAGTTATGAATATTAGCCTGATATCTCTCAAAGGATCTTCCAAGAAAGCCGGCAGACTTTTATTCTTCTTGTCCGCCTCTGCAATCATCTTGATTACAGCCAGATATCTGGGCAAAGGCTATATTCATCATTTTGCATATACCGCCAGCCTGATTATAGTCAGCTCTTATCTAGCTTCAAATCTGGCAACCCTTTATCTGAATAATTTGAAAAAGTACTTCCAAAAATGAACTCACATGTTTATTTGCTCGTAAAATTCATCCTCATTGCGGCTATCCCAATTATTGCTACACTGCTGACACACTTCTACTTTTTTAGAAATATAAAACGACTTACAGGCATATTTGCAGGGTATTTAGTTATATTAGCAGTCTTTATCGGGGCATACCTGTTGGCCAGCCAGAAATTTAACATTGATTTTAGCGGCCTGCAGGAGATTGCAGTCATTTTTACAAGCATAATTTACACTATCACCACAACCATTCAGGATTCCGGAAAAAAAGGCCGCCTCTCTTCAAAACTTATTAAATTTTATTCGCTGATTGCTGTAATTTCTATAAGCACAGCGATATTTTTACCAAAGGAGATTATCACACTAACAGTTATTTCAGTCCTGTCATCACTTATTGGCACCGCCGTTCAATTCATGATGCTGAACATTGCGAATGAAACTTGAGGAAACATCAGCAAAAATATCCGATTTCCTCGGGGATTATAAGCCATCTGCATCCTCAAAATACCCCACTCCCATAATTGTTATTGCCGGGCCTACTGCTTCGGGCAAATCTGCACTTGC
>WJKH01000079.1 GCA_014729235.1 Candidatus Dojkabacteria bacterium
CTGATGAGGATTCCAAGTCTCTCATAGTGTCAGGGAAAGGTGCCAGTTTTGGTCAGGCTGAAGGCGAGGTAAAACTTGTTGAGGAATTGCTTAAATCTGATTCTCCTTCTACTTCAAAAACAGTTCTGGTTGTTAAAGCTTACAAGCCTGAGTATCAAAAATTGGTCTCTCAATCGGGTGCAGTAGTGACTGAAGAAGGAGGGCTCGCAAGTGATATTGCTATTCTCGCACGTGAAAAAGGTGTTCCATTGGTGGTGGACGCAGATAATGCTTCTAAAATGCTGAAGTCAGGTGATATTGTTCGGGTGGATGGCAGTTTCGGAAGTGTTTATCTTGTCTCGCCTGTAAAGGGTTCTGAAGAGATTGTGGCTGCTGAGATTTCCAAGCGTAGAAAAGAGTTCGTAGAGGCAAAGAGTGAAAAAGCACTTTCCGGTGATAATTCTGATGGCAAAAGTTCTGATGAGGATAGTGCTGATACTGAAGGTGTAAAAAAATCGCAAAAAGATACTGCAGATAAGGGTAAGACTGAAACTGTGAAACAATCTGGTAAAACACAGTCTGAAGAACCATCTGGCTCGTCAGGGAGCTATCATCAAGGGATTTCTCGTGAAGAAATTGAGAAAATTGCTAAAACCAGGGATTTTAAGAACTTGGTAGATAAAGCAGTTGATAAGAAAGTTGCTGATGAATTGGAAAAGACCCCTACTCCGCCTAAAACTGGAGCGTTTTCTGACCTTGATCAGCTGGTCGGTATTAAAAAAGAGATTCAGGAACATTATGAAGAAAAACTAGATCATGATTATGCAGAGAAAGCTGCAAAAAAAACGCTAAGCGGTGACAAAAAGCAAGAAGATGTATCTGATGGCAAAATGCTTGAGTCTAATCAAGAACCACCAGGCCACGGCCATGAAGATGAAGATACCAGCGGTCTTGATGATGTATCTGATATGGTTTTGGCAACAAAGGTTATGATAAATCCTGTTTCGACTGAGGTTAAGAGACTGGAGAAAGCTTTATGCAATAGTGATGGGGCTGCTTATATTGATCTAGATGACATAATTATCGCAAATAAAGAGCATCCGCTGAGCAGCGTTGATGACGGAAATTTTGTTGATTATGCGAATGAAATAGCCAAATCTGTGGATGATCTTGCAGAGATTCTGGGTGCAGATGAAGCAATTGTAAGTGTTGGAAGTGCATCGCAGCGGGATTTTGCGAAATTAGTGCGTGGTCGAAAGTATGAAAATCCGGAAGTGCCCGGGAAATTATCCGGCATTAATCGTTATATGCAGAGTCCTGAGACGCTTCGAAGGATATTGAAGATTGTTCGTAGAATCAGAAATACTTTTAAGAGTCGAAATGTGTCGCTAGGTGTGCACTCCCCTATGAATGGAGAGCTTATGAAGGAAGTGAAGAAGGAGATTTTAGCTGCCGGGCTTCATAGGACCGGGACGTTTAATATTTACGCCATTCTTGATAAATCTTCGGAGATTATTGTAGCCAGGGATATTATGGCCAGCGAGATTGATGGTGTTATCGTGAATACACCGGCAATTGCCCGGGAGATGCTTGGGGTTGGGAAATCCGCAAAGCTTGAGGATTATGGTGGCTCGCTGTCTTCTCAAAGTGTTGTGAAGATTATTAACGAGGTAGTTCAGAGTGTCCGTGAATCTCAAGGTCGGGTGATTGTGATTTGTGGTGATGATTCGGATCTGATTGAAGCTTGTGTAAGCGCCGGGGTGTATGGGATTTCGGTTAAGCCGTCTTTTGTTGTGGAAGCGAAGAAAATGGTGAGGGATTGTGAAACCCAATTGATAAGTGGTTTGTAAGGTTTGGGGACAATACAAATTTTCTGGTGCAAATATTTTGCACATTAGTTTGGATTGCCTTACCGCTGTGGGGATAAGAGTATACGGTCCGGATTATTAAAATCTAATGAAGCGACATTAAAAGCCTGTTAAGCCGCAAATAATTGAGATTATTAAATTTCATAAATATTTAATGAGATTTTAATGATTATGAAATCAACGGCTTGCTAAAAATACTTAGATTTCTGGAGTTAGGCACTTGCGACTGCACTGTCCAGAGGCTGCCCTTTCAGTTTTGCTTCTTCCGACATCTTTTCCCATCGTTCTTCAGGAATTGCTGAACGCAACTCTTCGTAATTTGATTGAACGATTGCTAAAAGCTGCGCATCTGTTAGCTCGGGAGTTTTATCGAGTTGATTTGCATATTGAAATCGGAGCATCTCGACAACCCAGTTTTCTTTTGTAAGGGCATCTTCGATTATCCGTTTTTCAGCTGTTACTATCAAGTCCTGGGCGGATTCATCGAGATTATCTTTTAAAGACGTGATTTTTTGCTGGCGAACTTTCTCGGTTAACTCATTCAAGTACTGCTGTAATCTTGTCCCAATTATCAACACGATTGTTGTGATAACAGTGATCAGGGCACTTCGAAAAGCTGCTGAGAGAAAAAGCTCGTTAAGGAAGTCCATAAATGTTTCCATGGCTGAATTAATTGTAATGAAAATTTAATTAAACTAGCGATTTTTGCCCGTAATACGGGTTATCAGATTATCGATAAACTCAAAATAGAGTCTGGTTAAATTCTGGATGAAGTTTGTTGGCTGGGGTTTGGGGGCCGGAGATGGTGCAGGAGTTGGTGCTGGCGTAGGAGAAGGCGCTGGTGCAGGAGTTGGTGCTGGTGTAGGAGCTGGTTTTGGTGTCGGCTTTGGCGGTGAAACTGGAGGGTATGCATAGTTCTGCACTTTTGATATGTATCTGCTCCACTGGTCAGTCAGGCCGGTTCCGGGGCAATTGGGGCGGCCTATTGAGTCAATTTCGTAGTGACCGATGATATGGTCTCGGCTGATCGGGATGTTCCAGCGTCTGCAAATATCTGCGACAAGACGTGCGCTTTTATTAAACATTTTGTCGGGCCAGGGTTGGCCTGTGTAGCCTTCGTGTTCTATTGCAATTGTGTAAAAGTTTGCATTAACGTTTTGTCGTCGGCGGACAATGCGTGCAGACGGGCTTCTGGGTGGATTGTTTGCCCAGCAGGCGTGAGCTTCGTCAGCGTATTGGTGGACTTCGCCGTTTTTCCCGATGCCATAGTGGGCGCTTCCTCCGGCATCGGGGTTTTGAAACCAGCTGTCGGTGCCTATTAAAGTTCCTTCCATTATGTGAAGTACAATTATGTCGGGAACCCATTCAAATCGTGTGCCTTTGCCGTTCTGAGTCCAGATTTTGGGCGTTGGGATTTCTTTATCAGTGTATCTGCTTGAGTTTTTGAATGCCATCTAAATTGTAGGGATTAAAAAATTACCTGACAGTGTCAAGAAAATCCTGGGCAACACTGGCTACATCGCCTGTGGATTTTATTCCTGTCCATGGATCGGAGGAACTGACAATATTTGCTACCACGATATCGGCGCCGTTAAAAATTGCACTTCTGGCTTCCTTTAGATCGATGCCTCCGGCTGCTGAGATCAGGCAGCTGAACTTGCTGCGGATTTTATTAACCTGCTTGTACGGAATCGTTTTTCCTTTTGTGTTCTCCTCATCTCGTCCCATGTGCAAAACCACAATATCTGGCGGAGATTTCATTTTTCTCAAGACTTTAAGCGGTTCAGCGACTCCAAGCATGTCTATCATTGAGATAAGTCTTTGGCTCTTGCAGATTTTAATAAATAGATCCAGGGTTTCTTTGGGAGAATTTCCCAGAGCGGTTAGTGCTCTAGCTCCTGAACTCACTGCCAGCGCGATTTCTCTCCGGGCTCCGTCAACAATTTTCAAATCTGCAACTACTACTCCGCTCCACATGCGTGAAATTTCACGTATGCCGGCAGCGCCGTACCGTTTGATAAATGGCGTGCCTGCTTCGATGAAGACTTGACTGCGGTTTGACAGGGTGGATCTGAGATTTGGAATTATAGCTCTTGCCTGACTAATGTCTCCATTAAAAGCCAGCTGCAGATATCTTTCCGAATCATCGAGCATTTTTTCTCTAGGCATTTAGTGTAAGTGCTTAAGCTAAAGTCTCTTTTGCGACGCTGGACACTGTTTTGGCAAGGTCCTTCATTTCGGAAGGTAAGAATAAAACGATTTTTTCGCTTGGGTCGGCGGCTATATCGCGGACTGTTTGAAGTGTTCGCAGGTGCATCGCAGCAGGATTTTTTGCAAGAATGGCAGCTGCTTTTTCAAGATTTTCGGAAGCTTTAAGTTCTCCCTCTGCAGCGATAATTGCAGCCCTCTTTTGACGTTCTGCTTCTGCCTGCTTCGCCATTACACGCTTCATCTCTGCCGGCAGCTCAATTTCCTGAATTTTGATTGATTCAATATTAACTCCCCATTCGGAAGTCTCCTGATCAACGATTTTCTTAATTTCAGTGGCTACCTGCTCGCGTTTTGTTAAAACAAAGTCCAATTCCGAGTTTCCGATCACATCTCTCAAAGCGGCTTGGGTGTATTGTTTCACGGCGTAATCATATGACTCGATTTGGATAATAGCGTCGGCAGGTCGTTCGACTTTGTAATACACGACTGCATTTGCAAGTACAGGGATATTGTCTTTTGTCATTACTTCCTGTCGTGGAATATCTCCTGTTTTAATTCTCATATCAACATTTACGAGTGTCTGAATTGTCGGGATCACTATGTGAATTCCCGGTTCAAGTATTTTGGAGAATTTACCTAATGTAAAAACGATTCCTCTTTCGTATTGGAATATTTGTTTAATTCCGGATAAAATTGGGATCAGCAGTATAACTGCTATTGGGATTAAGCATCCCATGATTGCTCCGATTGCAGGCATTTGTTTGTTATTTAAATTTTAATTTTTGTGAATCTATCTTTCTTTATTTTATGCTTTCTGCCGGGTGTGGTCAAGCTTTTGGCAAGGAATTAGTTGAAAAGGTAGGCTCGAAGACTCGGCTTCTTAATCGATAACATGCCTTTGCAATTTTTTTTAATCTTGCCAGATTGACTCTAATCTTACCGCACTACCCTAGTAATCCGCTTACCGGCTTTTAGGATAAAATCCTGATCCAAGTCAATAACCTTTTGGAAATCAGAAACCGGCCTGTCGTCAATCTTGACAGCACCCTGCTCAATCAGCCTCCGTGCAGCCCCCCTGCTTTCTGCGAAATCTGTAATATCAGTCAAGAGATCCAGAATAGGTGCTGAGTCAAGCTCTTTATCAATTTTGGTCTCCTGTATTTCAGCTTCGTCAGCCTGGTCAGTCTGGAAAACCTTTTCAAAATACTCTTGAGCTTTGTCGGCCTCAGCGGGAGATTTAAATTCAGCAGTAATTCTGTGAGCCAGCTCTTTTTTCAGAACCATAGGATTTTCACCTGAGTTAAGACGATTAGAGATATCAGCGACCTCATCCAGATCTGCACTTGTGAGCAGCTCAAAACCGGGAATAATGTGTGAATCCGGGTATGACATGACTTTTCCGTAAATATCTTCGGGGGAATCACTCAATTTAATCATATTTCCTGTGGTCTTCCCCATTTTGACGCCATCAGGGGAAGTCAATAATTTTCCTGCAATTATGAAATTAGTTTTTCCCAGGAGATCTCCAACTAGCTGGCGGCCGGCGAGCATATTAAAAAGCTGGTCATTACCACCGAATTGGATATCAATCTTAAGCTGAACGTTGTCATAGCCCTGCATCATTGGATACATGAATTCGTGAATATACACGGGTCTGTCTTCCTTCATGCGATTTTGGAACATTTCCTTTCGCATCATCTGCTGGACTGAAAATTTGCTGGCCAAATTAAGTACATCTGAAAAATTCATCTCGCCAAGCCAGTCATTATTAAAAACAATTTCAATCGGATTGTCGGCATTATCTATGTCGAGAAAAGCTTTCGCCTGTTCTTTGTAGCGCTTGAGGTTTTGTTTGACCTGATCGGCGGTAAGCGGTTTTCTCGTAGATAGTTTGTCGGGATCTCCAATTCTTGCAGTAAAGTCGCCTATCAGCAGATATACCTTGTGGCCAAGCCGTCGGAATAATTCCAGTCGCCGCATCGAAACAGCGTGTCCAACGTGTAATGTGGGTCCTGTTGGATCTACTCCGAGGTATACATTCAGCCTCCGGCCTGATTTCAGTACCTGTTCCATGCTTTTTGCATCGGGAAGGATATCTTCAACTGCTTTTTTCAAGATCTGATTAATAATTTTCTCATCTCTGGAAATGTCATGCCCCTCAAACTCAATCTTCTTCTCAGTTGTAAATTCAGTCATTGTATCCAGCTCAACTTCAGGTTTTGTGCTGTCTGCAATTGCGAATCGAGCTTGAGCTTCGGGATAGAAGTGTTTTATCGCTGCCAAGGTATCTTCCGCAATTTCTTGAATTTCATCTTCGCTCATCCCAATTGTGTCAATAGGGATAAAAATTTCTGTTGTGCTCTCTGTAGTTTTAGTCTGTTCTGATTGCCGCCAGACCCAGTTGCGTGTCATAACTTTTTCAGTGTCTGCATAGACAAATTCTGTGTTTTCCGTTGCCGTAGTTTCATCTGAATTCATTTCTGTGAATGGAAGCTCCCTGTGATTTGGGCCTACTTCAATATCTCCATTTATGTTCTTGAGGTTGTGCCCGCCAATTGGGACTAGATGTTTAATTGACATCGCATTGTAGAGGTTTACAAGTGAGTTGATGTTTGGAATGTCAGTTGACTCTTTAATCGCCCGACCCCAGAGTGCTGTATGCGATGGCTTAATTTTGCCTGAATTTAAGCCTATTTTCTCAAAAGCCTGGTCCCAGATTTTTATATTTTGAAGGATTTCCGGATTAGTTTGTTGTGCAAATTTTTCTCGCTTTTCATCGATCTCTCTGCATAGAAATTGATATGTGTGGTCAGGATTTGGCTTTGAATTGAGGTTTTTAATTGTGAGGAGGCCGACTTTCAACTTAGGGCACTTTTGGAATACTGCTTGGGTCACTTTGTATTTCATTTTGGGTCAAATTTAATGAAATTATTTAATAACTTGTTTGCTGATCATTATATCAGCAAAAATGAACCAGTGAAAATCCATGAAAATTTCATGAAAAGCTGATTTGCCCGGCTGCTTTTGAATTTATCTGGATCCAATTACAAAAATTTCAGACAAACTCATAATCGCTATAGGTTAGCGGGGGCGTTTTACAAGAAAATAATACAAAGGGGCAATTATCCAGCCTGTAGCAGTAAACAGCCCAATAATTAATAAAGCAAGCCAAAGGGTTTTGTCCTTAAAGTCGTGTTGCGCACAGTCAATTATCATCATTATGTGAAAAACGAACACCGCCAGACCGAGAATTGTTAAACAGACCCATACTACGATGCTCCATCCCAAAACCATGGAAGTAAAAGCCCCAAATAAGCCGACTTCTGCTTTGCTGGGAAGTACATCATCGATAGACGGTGTCTCAAAGTTGAGTGAGACAGTCCCATCCGATCCCTCTTCAACTGAGCCCGAAAAGCCGAATTCCTTCTCGCCCATCTTTATATTAATCTCAGTAGATTCCTTTGTGCTTCCATCTTCAGTGTCGCTGTCTTCGGAATCCCCCATTAGATCTTCTTGAAAATCTTCCAATCCCTTTTTGAATTCATTATAATCCAGTAGAGTCTCTTCTCGGTGTTCTTCTATTTCCGTAGCTTTTTCTGAGATTTCAGAATTACTTTGTGCAAATGCTGTATTCGTAACTGAAAGAAACGTAATTAATAAAAGCATTAAGACTGCGAGTAATTTTTTCATATACCTGGTTATTTAATAATTAATTTTTTGGCAGCGTTTTGATGTGTTATTTTACACTAGTGCGCTGAAGAATGCCAACAACTTCTGTTTTTCACTATAGGTTAGCGGGGGAGGATGTTTTCTTTCCGGGGCTCCCCGTTAAGAGACTCCATACTCTGCAAAACCTGCTGGTAAATTGCTGTTTCGGTAAAAAAAGCTACATGATCAGTCTGGATTGAGCGGTCAGTCAGCAATTCCGGATCATAGGCATCATCGCTATTCCATACATCAATACCCAGGTACTGAATTTTCCCCGCCTTAAAAAGCTCCTTTATGTCAGCCGAGTTAACAATCAGCCCTCGGGCTGTATTAATCAGCATAAAGTCTTCCTTTACGTTGTCAAATAAACTTGCGTTGACGCTGCCCTTTGTTTCATCATTTAGAGGCACGTGAATACTTACAATATTGCTTGTGGCGTAAAGATCTTGGAGGTTTTCAAGCTTGGTGTCTGGAGAGTCCGCTGTGAAGTAAGGGTCAAAAAATTGTACGGTCATGCCGAAACCGTCGCGTGCGATTTTTGCAACGTGGCGGGCAATCTTTCCGTATCCATGCAGGCCAAGTACTCTGCCTTTGAGTAGCAGTCCCATATTTTTTAATGTTCTGCCGTTTTTCCCGTTTGAATGCTGATCCCTCTGCAGTGTCATTTTTCTGGCGAGTGAGAGCATAAGTGTAATGGCGAATTCAGCAATTGATTCAGGTGAGTATGATGCTACCCGATAAACTTTCAGGCCTTTTTGTGTTGCATAATCAACATCGACCATATCGAAACCGGCACACCTTATTACGATCATTTTGCAGCCATTCTCTGCGAGAATGTCGATTTCGTTTTTCCGCACTGAGCTGCCGACTTTTACCGTGACTGCTTCGTATCCCTTTGCCTTCTCAATATCAAATGGTTGGGGGGATGTGTCATGGTCTTTCGGCATTTGGAAATTATACTTACTGATAATGTAATCTTCTTGGTCTCCCCATGTAAAATGAATTGTTCTCATTAGCTTTTAATTAAAAAAATTAATACTGCAGACTTTACATAGCAGAAGTTAGATAAAGATATTTGTGCATACATTTAACGAGCTTTCCTACTCTCTCAGCAAGACATCTAAAGTTGAAAAAGAATCATAAGCGAGAAATGCTAACATGGCACCGCCGCCGGTACTTATATGATTAAAGCCATCGACCTGGAATTTATTTATGGCTGCAATTGAATCGCCTCCTCCGACCAGGCTGAATGCCTCTGAGTTTTTTACCATAGCTTGTGCGATATCTCTTGTCTCACTGCCGATAATATCCCATTCCAGTACTCCAAGTGGACCATTCCAGAGAATTGAGCGTGCCCGGCCTATTTCATTTTTAAATAATTCGACTGTTTTGGGCCCAACATCAACTGCCCATTTACCTTTAGGAATGGCCTGAGAGTTAATAACGGTGTATGAATCAGGGGCTTTGC
>WJKH01000080.1 GCA_014729235.1 Candidatus Dojkabacteria bacterium
CCCATTTTAAAGAACATTGCTCCGTGATCAAATTTTTCGCAAGCTCAAAATTAGGATCACTTCGCAGTCCTGCGCTTCTTGTCTTGCTTCGGATGGAGGGTGCTAACACACGATTCGACAATTTCGACAATATAGCCGAGATCGATGTATCTCCCTGGTCGCAAGCCAAGTAAACGCCCATTTTAAAGAACAAATCTATTTAAACCGATCCGTAGAAGAGATTTTACTTTGCTGCAATAACCTTGTCAACAAGTCCGTAGTCTTTTGCTTCTTTTGCTGTGAAGTATTTGTCACGATCGGCATCTTTTTCAATTTGAGAAAGCTTCTGACCGGAGAATTTAGCCAGCATCTTGTATATCTTTTCACGTACCTTCAAGATCTGCTTGGCTGCAATATCAATATCACTCGCCTGCCCTTCTGTGCCGCCCATTGGCTGGTGGATTAAAATTGTGCTGTTAGGCAGGGCGTATCGTTTGCCTTTTGATCCGGCTGTCAGGAGGAATGCACCCATTGATGCGGCAACGCCTACAGCTATAGTTGAGACGTCACATTCAACGTATTTCATTGTATCAAAGATTGCCATTCCGGCATTGACTTCTCCGCCGTAGCTGTTGATAAACATTTGGATATCTGCGTTTGGATCTTCTTTCTCCAAAAACAGGAGCTGAGCAATTACGGTATTTGCCATATTGCTTTCAATTGCACCTCCCACGAAGACAATCCGGTCCTTGAGCAAGCGGGAGTAGATGTCATAAGCTCTTTCTCCGTCGCGGCTTTTTTCAATTACTGTAGGGATTAGATTTGCCATAAAAGTGTGATATTACTCAAATTATTTTTTATCTTTGCCTCCCTTTTTGTCTTTCTTTTTGCCGCTATCGGAAGCTTTTGAGCTATTGCTTTTGTTTTCGCCTTCATCTTTTGGTTTTGGGGAGAATTTTGACAGCAAATCGCTAAGTGCATTTTGCTTGATAAAGACACTCTCTATCATATTTCTCCATTCAGGTGTTTCCTTGAAATCCTTTCGCTGTTTTTTAATTTCTGCTATGTAATTCTGAATTTGTTCTTCGCGAGCTTTGATATCATTTTCCTGAGCATACTTAACGAGGAAGAAGTGTTCTTTTAATGCTTGTTCTGCGTCTTCCTTCCAGGCCTTTTCCAGGTCTTCAACAGTCATGTTGTTCTCCTTCAACCAGTCCTTCAAATTAGTTTTTGCATCTTGTAATCTGTGCATGAAGCTATGCTCTCTCTGGTGGGCTTCGTATTCAATAACTTCTTCAGGAATCTCGATTTTCGACATCTCAATAGCTTTATTAAAAATCTCTTGTTGGTATTGCTTGGTAACATACATCTCTTTTTGCTGTTGAAAGGTATCTTTTAGCTGTTTCTTGAGTGCAGCAAGTGATTTCACATCTTTCAAGCCGTATTTTTTCGCAACTTTTTTGGCCCATTTATCATCAGGTTTCCCTTTCTTTTTACTTTTAGATTTTTTATCAGACTTCTTCCCTTTCTCACCCTTGTCTTTATCGCCTTTATCCTTGCCTTCATTTTTAACAGGCGTTTGTTTCCACATATTTTCTATAGTTTTCTCAATCTCTTCATCGCTCACTTCTACAGATTCCTTCTTAACCTTGATCTTTTTGAGTTTTGGCAGTTTAAATTCTGGAGCAGTTATAACTGTAACTGCAAATTTAACGTCAGTTCCGATCAGAATTTTTGGCATCTCTTTGTAGACTGCAGGCATAACTGGTTGGAGCTTTTCTTCCATAATTGCTTGCAAAACATAGTTTGGTGCGAGCTTTTCAAAGGTCTCCTTCAATATAGGGCCCTGAAGCTGGTTTTCGATTGAGCTGGCAGGAACTTTACCCTTGCGGAAGCCTTTTAGATTCATATCTTTTGCACTTTCCTGCAGCACTTTGTTGTAAGATTGTTCAAAAGCAGAGGCCGGGATAGTCAGAGAAATTTCGTATTTTCCTTTTTCGAGATTCTTGACTGAGTATTTTTTTTGATTCTCCATAATTAGTGTTATAAAATAAGGTATTTGAAACTCAAAAGTTATTGCATTATTGACTTTTGAATTTCGTAACTCACATAAAATTAGATATTTCCATATATTTTATCGAGTTTTCCGATTACAATCAATCTCTTTTCATCGGTCCAAAGCGGAGTGCAAGTTATCAGAGTTAGTCTATAGTCGTGTCTTTGAGCCAAAACTGAACGGTCATGGCTTTCTACTACTTTCGTCTCAACAACTGTATAAGAAAATTGATCGTTGGTTTGATTAACCACTATCTTGTCGCCTATTTCTACTTTATCAAGGTTAAAAAATGTGTCAGTTGCAGGAGGAAGTTTAGCGAATCGGTGTGCAATTACTACCATATTACCTTTTTGCCCGGGGCCGGGAGACAGAGGGAAATGCCAGATCCCTTCGTTCAATGTAAAAGCGTCTTCCCCATCTAAAATTGGGCCATGGATATCAGCAGAAGGGACAGAAATCACGGTTTCCAGCGGTTCCAGTTCTATCAGGACATTACCTTGATTTTGGTATTTAATGAGTTCTTCAGGGGGAATCTCTTCCATGCTCATATTGGGATTGGCCAGAATCATTTCGCTCTCTTGACTGGGTTGTGAAATTTCAGTGAGAAGCTTGAGTGTCGTATTTCTGGAGATCTTCTCAGCACTAAGGGATTTTATATAAACCTTAATCTCGTTGTAGCGGGGATAAATTATCAATCCTGCTGTCAAAATTAGAAAAAAAATCGGCAATGTGACTCCCAGCAAGGCTTTTAAAGCAATCTTACGCATATTTTTATATATAGGATTAACAGTTTTTATCAATAGACTCCTCTTATTATACCATGTAGCGTTAAGAATCTCTATTTCAACCTTGCAAATTTGTAGATAATGTATTAGACTGTAATTATGAATATATAAATTTATATAGGTTAGTCTAATGGCTAAAGTTAAGAATAAGAATAAACCTAAGCCAAAGGTTGAAAAGCAGGAAGAAAAATCGTCTTCCAAAGCTTCAAATTCCGGGAATTCATCCCAGAAAAACATGTATGAAAAGACAAAAGTACGTGTTTCAAATTCAGGCAGTTCTCCTTCCCGTGTAGCGGGTCTGGGATTGCTTTTGGTCGCTTTTATAATCTTTCTCGCAGGTGTAGTTTTGATTTTAATCACAAGAATTTCTCCAAGACTGGACAAGCAAATTGTTCGCCCTGCAGTGGAAAGTATGCCTGCCTATGTCTCTGAAGTACCGGTAACGGTAAGTGGTGATGTGGTAGATGGTATTTCTGAAGTTATAATTTATGTTAATGATAAAAAGGAAAGTTCATCAGTCGAAGTTTCTGAAGGGAAATTCTCATACGATTATACTCCTGAAGAAGAAGGCGAATACAAGTTTGAAGTCGCAGCTGTGAAATCAGGCCTTTTAAAGAGCCGCAGTGAAAAATCAGACCCTGTGACCACAACTTACGATGTTACACCGCCATCAGCTGATATTGAATTTGAATATCCTGCAGAAATAAACGCAGAGGCTTTTGATTTAAGTGGTACAACTGAATCAGGTGCAAAAGTTACTGTTAAAAAAGAAGGTGAAGAGTTCTCAGCTACTGCCGGAGATGATGGGAAATTTAATGTTACAGCAATTCCATTGGTAGAGGGTGAGAATGAGTTTGCCGTTGAAATCACAGATCCAGCCGGTAATGTTGCTCAAGCTAATGATTTAGTGAAGGTCATATATTCAAAAGATGCTGATCTAAATGGTGAGGGAGTTATGGCCGAAAAGCCAGCTGACGAGCCGGCACAGGAGCCTGTTGCTCCCGAAGAAAGCTCTCAGACTGGAGAAACTGGTGAAGAAGTCGGTGAAGAAACCGGTGCTTCTGAAGAAGGCGATGAGGAATTGCCAAATTCCGCAGGTGAACTTGAGGCAGCTATGGATATCCTGGGTATGAGAAACTTGATGGCGATCTTTGCACTTATAGCTTTAGCGGTATTTGCTGTTAACAGTGGTTTGGTTGTAGGTAAGCTTGTAAAATAGTTTTAGTTGGGTAGGGAGTAGCCGGCGATTTATGGCTGCTCTGCCCGATTGGTTTTGACTTAGTGTTTGGTGTTTGGGTGCCGCGGCCGGAGGCCGCGG
>WJKH01000081.1 GCA_014729235.1 Candidatus Dojkabacteria bacterium
GATCTCTTGATTGACAGTAGCAGGTCAATTTCTCTTGAGAACTTTTTGTAAGTATCATCTGATCTGATTTTTAAATCTCTACGAATGCCTTCTTTGAAGTGATTGTAACAAGTTTGGATCTTTACTTCAGGCAATTTAAAACGTGCTGCGATTTTTAAAGGAGAATTGTCGTCACAAACAATTAATCGAGGATACTGATTAACAATCCTAAAGATTTCGAAGAACTTCGCCCAGGATTTGGAAGATTCGGATCTGGCTAGAAGTATGATTGGGAAGTCGTGTCTCTCGTAATCCACTCCCCAGAGAAATGCAATCTTTCGTTTGTATCCTTTTACATTAATGTACTTAGCATCGAATTCGAACACTTGTGAGAATCTATTGCAGTAATTAAAAGTTACTTTGTTGTTGTCAGGTAGTTTAACAAGTTCTTTTTTGCATATCCTGTGTGCTGTAGATTTGGATACTGAGTACTTTTCTCCTAGATCTTTAAATGAAAGTCCATTCAGATGATCTTTAAGTATCTTTTTACGTGGTAACCAGACAGTATTTACAGAGAAATATTTTTTGCAGCCTTTACACAGAAATGTGATCGAAGATCCACGTTTTCTTTGTCTAATGACGTTCTGGGTTGAAAGACATTTTGGACATTTGTATTTTTTGTCATCTCAGATACCCCCTCTAACTTAGTTTTTACTTAGTATGACAATTCACACTCATATTTTTTAACTGACAATTTTGAAACGCTGCCTTAAGCTCGTCCATAGGTGTTTTATTCCTTTGAGTCCTGTCAGACCTCATAACCTCTCATATTTATAGACAGATTTCTTTACACGACATTTACATTGCTTTTATGCTCTATTGAATTTCGTTTTATATAATATAATAGAATGATGACAAACTATAAATCTCTTAGAGAAGAAATGGTCCAGAACCAACTAAAATCGAGAGGCATTAATGATCAAAACGTAATTGATGCATTCTCTAAAGTACAAAGAGAAAATTTTGTACCAGATAATCTTAAAAAATTTGCTTATTCAGACAATCCTCTTCCTATTGGGCATAATGTGACTATATCACAACCTTATATTGTGGCGCTGATGTGTCAGATATTAGATATCAAAAAGAATCATAAAATACTAGATATTGGAACCGGTTCTGGCTATCAAGCCGCCATACTGTCCCAACTTTGTGATTCTGTTATTAGTATTGAGGTTATTCCTGAACTCGCTGATCAAGCCAGTGAACGACTAAGAAGACTCGGTTATCACAATATAAAAGTTATTCATGCAGATGGTACAGATGGCTACCCAGAAGAGGCTCCCTATCACGGGATTAAAACCGCTGCTGCTACACCAAAAGTTCCTGATGCCTGGAAAAACCAAATCATTAAGGGTGGAAAAATTGTATTTCCCAAGTCCAAAGGCATTTATCAAGAATTAATTGAGCTTAGAAAGAAAAATGGATCCTTTATAGAAAAAAAACATGGCAAAGTGAGATTTGTTCCACTAGTGAATTCATAATTTAATTGGAAACGTGATGATTATTCATAATAATGAGATTGCCCAAAAGCTCGATGAAATGGGGGATTTATTGGCAATCAAGGGTGCAAATAAATACCGAATAAGAGCATATAAAAATGCCGCAAGATCAATCCGCAGTCAAGGCCGACGTATAGACGAAATGATTGATTCAGGGGAAGATTTGACCCAATTAGATAGTGTAGGAAAAGATCTTGCTAGTAAAATAAAAGAAATTGTCAGCACAGGCGAATTAAGTGATCTCAAAAAACTTAAAAATCAACTTCCTTCTACCTTGCTCAATCTTCTTGATCTAGAGGGATTGGGACCCAAACGTGTTAAAAGACTATATGACGTTTTAGAAATTGAGACCCAAGATGACTTAAAGAAGGCGGCGGACAATGAAAAGATTCGAGAAGTTAAAGGTTTTGGTAAGAAAACTGAAAATAATATCAGAGAACAACTTCTAGACAATAATGAAAAGGATCGGAGGTTTAGGATAGATAAAGTTGAAGAGTTGATTGAACCATTTAGAGCGTATTTACAAAACATAGATACCGTATCCGATTTGGTTATAGCCGGAAGTTATAGAAGACGTAAAGAAACAGTTGGTGACATTGACTTCCTAGTTATAGCTACTGACAGTAAAAACATGATCGAAGCCTTTACTAAGTACGAAGAAGTAAAAAAAGTTATTTCCAAAGGTAACACTAAATCTAGCGTTATGCTCAAGACCGAACTTCAGGTTGATTTAAGAGTTGTTGAAAAGAGAAGTAAAGCTCCAGCGCTTCTTTATTTTACTGGTTCAAAAAAACATAACATTAAATTAAGGAAACTAGGTATAGACAAAGGGTATAAAATTAATGAATACGGAGTCTTTAAAGATGATAAAAGAATTAAGTGTGAGACCGAGGAAGATATATATAAACTTCTCAATTTAGAATATATAGAACCGGAGTTGCGTGAAAACAGAGGAGAAATTAAAGCGGCGAAACGAAATAAGCTACCAGACTTGATCGAAAATAAGGATATCAAAGGTGACTTACAAATGCATACAAAACATAGCGATGGCAGTAGCAGTATCAAAGAGATGGTAGAAAAAGCAATTGAAATTGGATATGAGTATATTGCTATAACAGATCATTCTTCATATATTGGGGTCACAAATGGTCTAAGTGATTCTGAGATCCCTTCCTATCTTGATGAGCTGAAGCGAGTTGACGAAGAGTACAGTGAAATTAACGTTCTTTCTGGTATTGAAGTCGATGTTCTCGAAGATGGTAAATTAGACCTGACAGATGAAAGCCTTAAAAGAATGGATGTAGTTATTTTCTCTATACACTCACACTTTAATCTGGAGGAAAAGAAGCAGACCGATCGCATATTAACTGCAATGGACAATAAGTATGTGAATATCTTTGCACATCCAACAGGTAGAATGATAAATAAACGAGAAGGCTATAAGTATGACATAGAAAAGGTAGTTCAGCACGCCGCATCTAGCAACATCATTATGGAGATAAATGGTAGCCCGTCTAGACTCGATCTTGATGACATTAATAGCAAAATGGCAAGCGATAATCATGTGAGCCTTGTCATAAATACAGATGCTCATAGTCCAAAGGAGCTAAGTTTTATGAAATATGGAATCTCTCAGGCAAGAAGAGGTTGGGTTCAGGCAGATGAGGTCATCAACACCCTCAATTTTACCGATGTAATTAAAAAGTTTAAAAGGTAATGCATAAATATGAAAAGACCAGATGATCTCAAACCTAAGATAAATGTCAACGATATAAAAGAAACGAGTGTTGCTCAGAAAAATGCCGAATTACTGAGAGAGACAATTCGATATCATAATTATCGGTATTACATCAAGAATGACCCAATCATCTCAGATGACGAATATGATAAGCTTTATGCAACACTAATAGATTTAGAAGAAAAGTTCCCTCAGCTCAAATCGGAAAATTCACCAACACAAAAAGTTGGTGGAGAAATTCTGGATGAGTTTGAAGAGAAATCACATCCAACACCTATGTTAAGCCTAGAATCTGTTTTTAAAAAAGAAAAAGTTATCGATTTTTTTCATTCTTTTGAGAAAGAAAGTCATATAGATAGTTTCGAAATTGCTTGTGAGCCTAAATATGATGGCGCTGCAGTCGAAATTATTTATAAGAACGGAGTTTTGAATTCTGCAGTTACCAGAGGAGATGGAACAAAAGGAGAGATAATAACCGAAAATATCAAGACAATTCCCGAGCTACCCTTGAAGCTGATTGGCTATGAAGACAAAAACTTTACAGATCAGATTGTTGTGAGGGGAGAAGTTGTAATGTTTAAAAATGATTTTAATATGTTAAATGATCGGCGTATGAAAAATGGAGAAGATATGTTTGCTAATCCTAGAAATGCGGCAGCTGGATCATTAAAACAGCTGGATTCGTCAATAACTGCAAACAGACCACTACATATTTTTATATATGAATTCACAAATGCAGGTGAAACTGAGATAGGCAAGCATACGGATGCTTTAAAGAAACTTAAATCGCTAGGTCTACCGATTAATGATTCAGAAGTAAGAACGGTTGATGATTCTGATGATATGATTAATTACCATAGTGAACTTGCCAATAGAAGAAAAACCATAAAATACGAGATTGATGGGACGGTTTTTAAACTGAATAGCCTAGATCAGAGAAAAGATATTGGTTCTACATCAAGTCATCCTAAATGGGCAATTGCTTACAAGTTCGAACCAAAGCGAACAACAACAAAACTCAAAGATATCGACATACAAGTAGGTAGAACAGGTAAAATTACACCAGTTGCTATTCTGGAAAAGGTAGAACTAGGAGGAGTAGAAATATCCAGAGCTTCACTACACAATTTCCGTATAATTCGTGATAAAGATATACGTGTAGGTGATTATGTTGTAATTAAGCGATCTGGAGGTGTAATTCCGCAAATTGTAAAGCCGATAAAAGATAGGCGTAAAAAAACTAATAAGGTCTCGATACCAGGAAAATGTCCCGCTTGTCAGTCTGAATTAATGGTAAGTGATGATTTGAAACAAATTTACTGTACAAACATCAAATGTAAAGCACAACTTGTACAATCACTGGTTCATTTTGCCTCAAAAGAAGCCATGGATATAAATGGACTAGGGAAAGAGACTTCAGAAGTATTAATAAATGAGGAAATTATTGAAAACATGTCTGATATATATAATCTGAAAAAAAATGATTTATTAGAATTAGATAGATTCGACCATAAGAGGGCCACAAATTTGCTTGATGAAATTAAAAATAGTAAAAATAATAAATTCAGTAATTTTCTATACGGGTTGGGGATTCCCATGGTCGGTAAACATCTATCTCAAGTACTGAGCAAAAAATTCAAGGATATAAATTCAATTATGCAGTCAGACATTAAGACATTGTCAAAAATTAATGATATTGGGCCAACAGTAGCTGAAAGTATTACTAATTTCTTCCAGAATGATAAAAATAAACATGAGATTTCGACCATTATTGACAAAGGTATGGATTTGGAAAATAAATTATACTCAAATACAAATGGTAAACTTCAAAGATTAACATTTGTCTTCACGGGCGAACTGAGTAACTGGAATAGAGATGAAGCTAAAAGCATCGTAGAAAAAAAGGGTGCAAGAGCAACAAGCAGCGTTAGTAGTGAAACTGATTATCTTGTCGTAGGTAGCAACCCGGGCAGTAAGCTAGATGAAGCTCAAAAACTGCCCGTCAAGACAATATCTGAGGATGAGTTTGTTCAGATGATCAAGGGGTAATAGCGCCTGATGTTTTGTATTGTTTCTTATTAGCCGATTTTTATAAGAATGCCTAAATATAATTGAGGTGTTTTCGTATGAGTCCTAAATAAGAGTACAATAAGGTTCTTTTAGACAATATTTCCAGCTCGCTCTTCAGAAAATTATCTTCTCGAATTTAAAGAACCTTTATTATTCTTTATCGGAAGTCGTGATATGTATTCTTTCCTGTTGTACAATTGCAAAGACAATCCATAATACAAGATATATAGCTGCAAACCACATAAATCCTATTGCTGTTGAACTCGGGAATATGAATATTACTAAAGAAAGTAACACTGATAGCAATCCGTTTATTATTAGTGCAGTTTCGCCCTTGTAGGTCTTACGTACAAATATTCCTTCAATTACTTGTAAAATTCCAGACACTAAAATCCAAGCTCCAAAAATGTACATTAGCGAGACTATTGAGGTATCCGGATTCAGCATAACCATAAATCCTAAGATAACGGATACTAAGCCATATATAAGGGTCCATAATGCTCCAGGATAAATACCCAGTCCAATTAAGCCGTCTATAAGTGCAAACATACCTTGAATAAGGGTTAGTATCGCAAAGACTACAACAATACTGGTTACAGTTGTCCAAGGATACAATATCGCAAATCCGAAAAAGACAAAAAGAAGAAGTATCTGTCCAGCAAATAACCATTTATTTCGATTTTTCATATTATTTGATTTAAAAATTTATTTAACAACAGGCAGGAGAAGAATCTCCTGCACTGTTTTATTTATTAAGGATTTTAGTATTTAATCTCCAGTAGATTATTCACTTCTTTAACACCAGCTGTGAAGAATGCTGTATCCTCTGCAGATCTATACTCTATCCAGCTTGAGACCTCTCCTCTCAATGTGACCTTACCATCATTGACCTTTACCTCAACTTTTTCCGCATTTACGTTAAAATTTCTGGACAAAGCATCAACAATACTTGTTGCGATATCTTCATCTGAAACATCTTCAGACGGGACAACAGCTATTTTATTCACTATTTTGTTAACACCTACAACATCAGCCAGATTTTCGGCTCCAAGACGCTTCCAATAAGCATCTACTGTACCTTCTAGAGTTACAACATTGTTGACAACAGTAATATCAATTTTTGTTGAATCAATATCTGAATCCCACAACAATACACTCTCAATATTGCTCTTGATCTGAGCATCATCAGGGATAGTAAGTGCTACAGGATATTTGACAGTCAGTTGATTATTTACCTTTGTTACTCCTTGAACAGACCAGACGCATGAGTATGCAGCTGATCTGGCTGTGTATGTCGGTACTGACCCCCTAAGAGTTATCTCGCCATCGTCAACTTCAACTTCTACATCAGAAGCATCAATTCTGGTATCCCAGAAAAGATTGTCAACAACATCTTTCTTAACTTTTTCTTGTGTTGGCATATTATGTATATTAAAAATTTAAATATCACACTGACTATATATTATTATAATGAGGTCAAAAGAAGATAAATAATATGTAAAAATTTTGTAAATGTATCTTATTATCCTCTTTTGTGAGATAATAAGAGAATGATGAGAAAAAACAATATTACAAAATTTATCATCTTACTAATAACTGATAATCCAACCATCAAGCAGAGTCTAACTGAATATTACATTGAAAAGCCGGAAGTATTAGAAATTTCAAGCGAAGAAGAAAATTATATTAATCGTATTAAGCAGGTGAAACCAAAGATCATAATTGTGGATACTGAGACTAAAAGTATTGATGCTCTGCATATTTGTAAAAACATCCGCAAAAAATACCGTATTCCACAAATCATTATATCGAAAGATATGGATAATGCTCATTTAAGTCCGTTCATTAAAGTTCCTGTACAGGACTTTATGTCCATGCCTTTATCCCCAGAAGTCCTCTACATGAGAGTCAGAGCTTTGATTACGAATAGGAAGAGAAGGAACGCTAATCAGATAGAGAGAAATGGTAAAATATTTTTGAATCGATCAAAAAAAAAGATAATTATTAATGGTAAAGTGTTAGACTTTACTCCTAAAGAGTTTCGGTTGTTAAGATTCCTATTCAGAAATAAGGGGAAAGTACTTTCACGTGATTCAATCTTAACCCATGTGTGGGGTATAAATTCATATGTAATTGACCGCAATGTGGACGTATATATTGGAAGAGTTAGAAAAAAGCTCAGCAAATATTTAGAAGATGACTACATTATTACCAAGCCTTCCTTTGGATACATGATGAAAGAGATGAATAAAAAAAACAGACCGACTGAAAAATCTGATCAGTAATTGTTCCACTTATATATAAGACATGGCATTTGCAACTGTGAAGTAGCCTTTATTCTATGCTTAATCTTAATAAAATAAACTCATTTTGAAGAATATCTGACATGTTGTAATCTATCCATTTTTCTTCCTTGAATAAACCATACTTTAAAGATCCATACTTAAATCCCTGACTGTCGGGTCGTGGGAAGTTCATAAGTTTAAATTTAATTTATTAAAATCCGATAAAAAGCTCCATTTGTATTGAAGCTCGCCTATATGTGCTAAAATTTCGTTAAATAATTTTGAAATGTGTTCGTAACGCGTCCAGTATCCCCGATTTTTCATAAGGTAGAGGACTAGTTACGAACATAAAGGGTTTTTAATTTTAAGCAAATAAACTAATGTCTAATACTGAAATTGAAAAAAGATTTTATGTTAAGAACCGGAACGCTTTAATCGGACGATTGAAAGAGAAGGGAAAGAAAATTTATGAAAATCATCAGATAGATTCATATTATACTCCTTCACACAGAAACTTTGTTGAAGAAAGGTATCCTTTTGAGTGGTTAAGACTACGAGAACAGAATAAAAAGTATATACTCACTTATAAACATTGGTATCCAGAGAGGGTAAAAGAAAGCACTCATTGTGATGAGTTCGAAACCTCAATAAGCGATAAATCCAGCTTTGTAAGAATTATTGAAGCATTGGATTTTAAAAAGATTGTTACTGTGGATAAGCTTAGACTAGCTTATTCAATTAAAGGTTTTGAAGTCTCAATTGATGAGGTAAAAGAACTTGGAACTTTTGTTGAGATAGAAATTAAATCCGAATATAACTCGATCGATGATGCGATTATGAAGATCTATGAATTAGCAAAGGAACTTAAATTGAATGAGTTGCCAAAAAATCATCCTGTCAGAACAGGTTATCCATTGCCACTATACAGAAAGTTATATGAAAGTAAGTAGGATTAGTATATATTTTCTATTGAGGTTAAATCTAGCAAGAATTCCCATTTATATAGAAGCTCTTGAATGTGTGCTAAAATATCGTTAGATAATTTGGAAATGTGTTCGTAACGCGTCCAGTACTCCCGAGTGTTAATCCTACAAAAGGGGGCCGTGAGGTCGCAAGTTCGAGTCTTGTCGTCCGTCTTGTTGTCCCAGACAGTTAAAATCCCCTAGAAGTATTAATAATCTACGACCATCGGCGCTATACATCTCGTTTATCAATATAGCCACTCAAAATCGCAGATACCTTGTATGTTCGAGAACTTTTGCCGTTTGGTGATTTGGTAATTGTAAGCACTCATTTTTTATAAGGGACTTTTAATGTTTCTTAGCCTTGGATTCGTAACCTGAGTATATCTCTGAGTTGTTCTAATATTCTGATGCCCAAGTAATTCTTGGACATATCTGATATCAACTCCATTTTCTAATAAGTGAGTCGCAAAACTATGTCGTAGTGAATGAAAGGTTGCGTCCTTTTTGATTTTCGCTTTCCTCATAGCGTTTATAAAAATCTTCTGTGCTGTACGGGTGGTAAGTTTTCCTCCTCGCTCACTTGGAAAAACATATTCCTTTGGGTCTCTCGAATCAATCATCACTTCCAGGTCATTCTTAATCTTCTCGGGAATAATAGTTATTCTGTCCTTTTTTCCTTTGGCTTTCTTAATATGAAGTGTAAGATTATTAATATCTACGTCTTTGACTTTTAAGTTAACAACTTCACTAACTCTTAATCCTGCTCCATATGCTAGAGAAAGGATCAATCTATGCTTGTTATTCCTCGTTGAGCTAATCAATCTTATAATTTCCTCCCGATTCAGTATTACAGGGAGGCTTTTGTTGCGTTTAGCAGATTTAATATCTATCTTTTGAGAGATTTTTATAACGTTATAGTAATAAAACTTAATTGAGTTCAAATATAGATTCCTTGTCTTAGCAGAGAGTCCTTTATCTGAACAGGAGAGTAGAAAGTTTCGTATGTTATCGATATCTAACTGCTCAAAATTGGTTTCCTTGAACTGAAAGTATTTTTGAATTCCATTCGTGTAGCTTTTGATTGTTTTGGGGCTGTAATTGCGAATCTTTAACTCTCGTACAGTTGCTGTTATTTCTTTTTTGATCTTTTTGTTTTTTATGATATACTATTGATAATTAGTTTAGAGTATTATATCAGAAGTGGTTCGTATAGTATACGTATTTCTGTATGCGTTGCGAAAACACTTCAGATAGTAACGAGTTAGCCAACATCGCTACGCTCGTTGGCTAATGTGCTGCGACTACGTCACTGTTAGACTCCTCGCTTCGCGACATCGTCTAACAGCAACTATACGAAAGATACTTCGAAAAATTTCGTTTTTCTTGTATACTTCATATAGTCGCAGCACATTGTCCGACATATTTTAATATTTTTTTAATAAAGAAGTTTTTATAAATTTTCAAAAACAATTATGAAGCTAGACATCAAAAAAGCCACAAAACTATCAAACGACATACTCCAAAGCTTGGGTCTTGATTCGGACGAGGCAAGATTAATAACCGAGAATTTGATAGAAGCAGAATTGGTCGCAAAAAAGACTCACGGTTTAGTTAGGCTTATCACCTTCAAAAGCCAGACCGACGACCATCGTATTAACACTGACAAACTTGATCTTGATATTGTAAGCCAGACCGCCAATTCACTGTATATTAATGGGCACCGCAAGCTTGGTATGCCCATCATTTACAAGTCTCTTGATTTAGCGTTTGAAAAAATCCGAAAGTCCAAAGTTGTTTGTGTAGGGCTGAAGGACATTGGAGTTTCCGGTTACATAGGGGCCTATGCAAGGAAAGCCTCAGAGAAAAATTTGATATTCATTGGTTTTCACAATTCGCCCGGTGGACTTGTACCTTATGGAACGATTAAAGAGATGTGGGGCACAAACCCGCTCACTGTGGGCATACCAAGCAACGATGTTCCTGTAATTCTAGACATGGCCTCGTCACAAATTACATGGGGTGACCTTTTGGTTGCAAAAAACGAAAAGAAGCAAATCAAAACTGGCGTTGCTATTGATAGCTCAGGTGAAATTACGACCGACCCTACAAAAGTTACAGACGGTGGGGGGCTTCTTCCGTTTTTTGGCCACAAAGGTTCCGGTCTGGCTTTTGTAGTTGAGTTATTGGCTGGCGCTTTAACTGGTTCCCGTGTTGGCAATGATGTCTCTGGTGGTTGGGGTTCTTTCTATATCCTACTTGATCCGACCATGTTTCGTACCTTGACTGATTTTACATCCAATGTCGAGACTGCGATCAATGAGCTAAAGAATGCACCCAAAGCCAAAGGGTTTAAGGAGATCTTTTTTGCTGGCGAGCAGTCGAGCAAATTGAGAAAGAAACATTTGAATGATGGCTTTTTTGATGTGAGTGATAATTTGTATCAATCACTTATGGAAATATTGAATGCATCGAAATAAAAATTTATAAAAACTATTATTTAGAAACAAAAAAAATATTAAAATACGCTAAAGCCACGCTACGCTCTCGCTCCACTGCGTTGCGCTCGGGTCGGACAACACAGTATATGCGGTTCGAGCCTTGCAGGCTCTCACCCATATTCCGCTACAACCTTTAATTTGATAAAATATTGATGTAGCGGAACATCGCATATACTGGAACGTTATGCAAAATTTCGCTTCGCTCATTTTGCATAATGTCTGCGTTTACCAACGCAGTTCTGCTCAGCGAAGCTTCGCATAACA
>WJKH01000082.1 GCA_014729235.1 Candidatus Dojkabacteria bacterium
ATGACTCCGCAAGTGGCTATGCTGTACTAGCAGATTCTTCCTCTGCTGAAGTTTTCATCAATGAGATCAAAGAGATGGGGCAACAGGTCAGTGGAGATACAAATCTCGTTTATCTGATGTCCAAATCAATGCATTATCTTATCGACCGCTGTATTTCCAAATTAGGTTCCAGCGCTTGGCCCTCCAAGGAAACAATTTTTGGGATGTTACCTACTATCGGTGATATCCCAATCCTGCACGTAACAAAAGATTCTTCTAATAATGAAATATTGGCTTTCGACGAGTCAAGTTCTGATGGGACTAAAACAGACTGTGGTACCATCTACCTTGTGAATCTGGACGATGTTAATGGGCTGCATTTTATAACAAAAGGTCAGGGCACAGCAGAGATTGCAGCAGGACCTGTAGAAAGTTATTCCAGTGGTGAGACAAGAACTTATATCTTTGAATTGGTTATGGGCCTGGTAGCAAAGAAAAGTGATTGTATCTATCGGCTGAAAGGCATAAGAAATGCATCATCCTAATGGGATATCATCCTGATGTTATCAGGAATTTAAATGAATTTAAATTAGAGGTTAAGATAAATGGCTGTAACAATAATCGGTTCAAAAAACGGATGGTTTCCACAAGGTGGTTATACTCGTGACGATGAGCTTCAGCTTCGAGAAATATCAGACGGCGCTATTGCCGCAGATACTGAAGGTTCTGACGTTACTTCAGGATTCACTAGAGGAAAGCTCCATTCATTATTTATTAAAGTCAGCGCTGCTGATTATACAACCGGTGATGAAGAGTATTTTATAATGATGGAAGAATACCTGCCTGCTACAAGTCCGGCAGCTTCTCATGGTGCTGGTTGGTATTACATTCAAGGCAGCATGATCAAATTGGGATATACTGATGACAGTCCCGCTGTGATTGATACAGGGTTGTATCACGCAGTCTTTAGGGTCCATCGTGATGCTACTAAAATTAGATATGCTGTTGATGTTGAAGGGACAAGTCCTTCCGTAACTTTGGATATTAATCTGGGCTTAACAGCTTCCTGATAAAGAATTTCGCTAAAGGGTGATGCGCTTTATTATGAGTGCATCACCTGTTAACCCATAGGAGAAAAAATATGGAGTCTATGTATATAACAGTTGAAGAAGCTAATACAAAGTTCAATCGGGATATAGAGTTTTATTCCAAATGGGATACTTTGTCAGACGCTGATAAGGAACGCTATATTTTTTCAGCTATGCAATTGATAGATGAAAGGAGTCAGTGGATAGGACATAAATTAAGTACTGATCAGGAGAATGAATTCCCCAGGGATTTGTCTACAAACTGGATTAGAGCAAAAGCTGAAGACATTTATTATAGAGCGCATAGACGTATTCCCATTGAGATAAAGAAAGCAACGCTTGAAATGATTAAAGAATTATTTAATGCCAATTATACAGAGATGTTTAATTTACAAAAGTCAAACGTAAAAAGCTTTTCAGATGGAGATATGAGTGTTTCTTTTGGAAATAATGTTAAATCCAAACCGGGAGCAGGAAATCGTAAAATATTTAATTTATTATTCCCATTCACTCCACTTGGATGGACAGAGATGAGTAGAGGACAAAGGCAATCTCCACATATAACGGAGGCTGATGAATGATTGTGGCAACAGATAAAATTACATTGGAACAACTGCCGGGATATACTGATCTTGATGAGTATGGTAATTATACAGAGAGTGATGTTCAATCCTTTGAATTGGCCGCACAAGTTATATTTCAGCATAATGAAAATAAGGATATCCCGGATAACACAGAAAATATTAATGTGCAAATTAAGTTTAGTGCGGATATTATAGACACAACACGATACAGAGTGATTTATAAAGGTCGTCGATATCAGATAGACCAGGTTAGACGTTCCGCAGTTATTCAACCTAGTGCTTTAAAATTACAGTGTAGTTTGATTCGGGAATAGGTTAGGTGTATGAAAAAGACCGGGAAATATGCTCTTAATGCTGAAATAGGTAGGTTTTTAAAAGGTCGTTCTAACGACCAGATACAACAATTTATTGATGAGGTACACAGGATATCACAAAGTAGATGTCCTGTCAAGACAGGTTATTTAAAAAGTACTTGGTATCAGGAACCTTTGTCAGGCAGTCAAATTAAATTTGGTTATTATGCAGATTATGCAATGCCTGTTGATCACGAGAATGGCTTTTTCACTGCTTCCATAAGACAAGCTAAACAAAAATTTCTAAAAAAATGGGGTGCAGATGCTTTGCGCGGTATTAGGGAAATTGAACCTAGCACTAAACCAGGGGAGTTTGACTAATGATTTCAATGCCAAATGCAGGTAATGAAAAAAAACAAATTGATTATAATCTGGCAGCAAGTAAGACTGCTATAAAAAATCAAACAAAAGCGCAAATAGAAGCTTTTGTGGGAGAAATTAATAAAATATCTCAAACCCGAGTGCCAGTCAAGACTGGCCATTTAAAAGATAGTTGGTGGCAAACTGTTGAACAAATGACAGACACAGCAATCACTATAAGTTTTGGGTATGATACAAAATGGGCTGATCCCAGAATCAAAGGTTCACCGAAAAATTATGCAATGCCTGTTGATTACAGAACATTGTTTTTTACAACAGCTTTAAGAAAAACTAAAAAGAAGTTTGGCAGAAGATGGGGAAAAGGAGCTGTGCAGGATATAACAACACCTACTGTACCGGGAAGAGCTGATAAATCGGATACTAAAATGTTTTAAAAATATTTCAAAAGGAATAATACAATGTCATTTTTTATTTCAGACTTGCGACAACACTTAATAACGAGACTGACACAACTTAAAGCAGATTATCCCGATGCTTATCAAATTCCTGCTGAAATGTTATCCAGTAGCTGGGTGGACTTCGAACCACAGGGAGAAAGCAGTTATATATCTTTATTAAATGCTGGTGAAATGCGAGAAGATTTTTATACAACCCATCTATATACAGTCAACACTAAAGTTGTATATAAATCTACACAAAATATAGGCGGTAACATATTCTCAAATATTTGCAGGGCAATTTATCAAACATTGCTTTTGACACAAAATCGGCAAATAGGGGATTACCGTATTTCCACAGTTAACCTGTACGATTATACTCCTGTAAAGCTGGATAACAAATCTTTGCAATGTGAAATTGTCGGAGATTATAGCGTTGATGTTATAGACATTACAGGTGATATGTTGGCTGATAAATTAAATGAACTTGAGGAGGATTAAAATGACCTTTGAATCAGAAAATAATGAAAACTATTTGAATATAGATGATACCGGCGTTGCCGATGATCATAAATTGTCTTTGACAACTGAAGATTTAAAAGATGAATCTAAAAACCTTGAAGATATTGAGTCTTCCAAAGAAACACAAGATAAAGCCATCGAGGCCACATCTAATAAAAAACGAAAGAGACGCAAAACCAAATCCAAATCAACACCCAAAAAGGATTTTAAAGAAGATACAGTAGAAGAGAATTATCCAACACAGGACCCTTATCCTGCCATTCAACAGAATACACCACAAGCTGTATCTCGATATCACAAGAATTCTGATTGGAATTGGATATTGCGTGCTTATTATCAAAATCCGGATAAACCAAACTTTACAAAATATGGTTATGTCGTTGACATAAAAAGGAAATCCGGTGGTTTAACCATTCTGGAATGGAATGGGAAAGCCCTTGAAATCTATGATTAGAAGAGGTTCTATAAATGGCGTTATCGACCACCCAAACAATAAAAGCTGGGAGTGCTGTTATTCTTGTAGGGGAAACTCCCACAAATGTGATTAGCAGCGCTATCACAACCCAAATCGATCAAAGTTCATCACCATCAGGCTACACAGCCACAGATACAGCGCTTGTTGTGGATACTGGTGAAAGTGGGACTATAGCACCAAACGTTGTAGAAACGGGTGCAGGTACTATATCAGATCCTCCGGTGATTGATGTCCTTTGTTTAACTCGTACCGGAGAGATAGTGTTCTGTTATTCAAGAACAGATGCGACAGATACATTAAATGTTGTTCGCGGTTGTGGGAAATACTGGACAAAATACAAATCCAGCTTGACACAATACAATCAAGCTATCAATGATGATGATGAGATTCAATTACTTGGAAGTTTTACTCTTCCGGATAGATCAACTGCTCAGGTGACTGCAGAAGATGTTACAATAGAAGTAACATACGACAGCCTAACAACAATGGATAATCAAAAAGGGAACGAGGCCACTTATACAAGTGCTCCTGCTTCCGCTAATCTTACAGTGCAATTCCCAAGAAATACATTGGCTGATACAATGCGAACACTTGGTTATCAAGGCTTGACTGATGGCAATAGTCCTGCCAGGTATTTCACTGAGCCTGGCAAGCTTGGTGCAGGTTTTGAACTGCCAAATAAACTCTTGTTAGTAATGCCTAACAGTGTTTTCTTTAATCCGACTGCGGCAGAAATTGGTGGTACAGATTATCTTGATTTGGCTGAATGTTATATCTTTCCTAAGGCTTATATAGACCTTAATCAAAGCCGTACATTCAGTAATGGTTCTCAAGCAAATTTAGAAGTTACTTTTCAAGCCGGTTTTAGTGAATCTTGGCAAAAGCCTATTCATTTTGGAGCAACTAAAGATTTTTGCAGAATTGCAGAAACTATTTAATATCGGGCTGTTAGCCAATTAATAAGTTAATAATTACTTAGGATGGTAATATGTACTTCGACTTAAAATTTTTTCGCTTATCTCCAAAAAACATTAAACTACCATGCGGAGATGATATTACCATCCCTTTGTTCAATGCCTTGCAAGAGGCTTATATTGTCCAAGAATTCTACAAGCTTAATTTTCAACATCAGGATGGAAAAGCTTTTGTTGATTTAACTGATATGAAAAATGCTCTTATTCTGTATAATCTAATTGAATTTATAACGGGGAAGCTTGAAAAACACTGGACGAGTAATGATATTCAAACAATTATTTTAGCAATAAATATTGAAATAATAACACCAATCGCACAATTTTATGAAGACCCTTCCATTAAAAAATTTCTTGGGGTAAAGGAGAAAAATGAACTTACCCCTACCCCGGAGAAAACGATTTTTGATAATTTTAAACTTTTACATATTATCACAACAGTTATGAGTAAAATCAACATCCCAACTGGTTATGAAAAATTCTTTGGGTTGCGTTTTTTTTTATTAGCTCAAAAAGCTATTGAGACACAGGAAGAGAATGAAAAGATAAAGTGGATACCATATTTGAGTGAGACTGGCAGAATAGCTAATTGTTACACTGATTGGAAGAAAAGCGAAAAGCCATATTCATCTGTTTATGATAAACATAGAGAGATGCTTGGTATGGAGACTATGTCCACGGCTGACGGTATCAGTGGGATATTTCAGCTTATCGATCAAGCGGAGAAAGCTGGGGAAAACATAACTAACAAAGAATATTTAGAGTTAAAACGAAAACAATATATGGAACAATCAAAGAAACAAGCGGAAAATTAGGAATGAGGTATCAAAATGGAAGAGGATACTAGAAAAAATTTTCATATAGTATATGATAAAATAAACGATATAAGGGAGCGTGTCGCAGTGAATGAGACAAAAACAGCTGAACTCCTTGCGGACATTGTCGATATGAGATCTGATGTCCGTGATATAAAAGAGTGTATCGGCGCTATTAAAAAAGAATTGGCTGTCAACACAACAAAAATTATATTGATTGTCAGTGGCGGCACTATGCTTATAAGCGCTACTATAAGCATTTTAATAAAAATATTGATATAACCAATAAAGGAAAAATTTTATGTCTGAAAACTTCGGCAAAATTACATACAGTGTGGATGCTAACCTATCTCCAGTCAATCAGAAGATAGAACTGCTTGAGCAACATTTAAAAGGATTAATGGGGCAGTTTAAAAAATCTTTGTCCCCTGAAGAAGCTAGAAAACTGGAAAAAGAGATAAAAGGTGTAAACAGTGAATTGGTTAAGCTCAAGGGAAAAGCCGAGCAATCTAAAATTGACGAAGCTTTTAAAGCTGGCAAGCAAGCAGCACAACAAGCTGAGAAAGCAACAAAGGATTTTGGGGACCAGTTGGGGAGAGTAAGCCGAAATGATCATAAACTTGGAGAATTAAGAACAGGATTTAGAGGGATAGGTCAAGATATAGCGAGTTCCTTGCCAGGTGTGGGGCAGTTTTCAGAATTACTTGGAGGATTAGGTCCTCTTGCAACAGGTGTTGTTGCCGGTTTAGCAGCTCTTGCTATAGGTGTTAAAAAGTTTTATGACGCAGTAAGTGAAGGTTTAGACAGTTTAGAAAATCTTGAATATAGGATTGCACAAGTTGCAACACTTTTAAATGAAGAGCAGGAAGCCAAGTTTTTAGATAAATATAAGGAACAACTACAGGAATTGTCCCAACAAAGCGGGGGATCCTTTGATAATTTGACGAAAGGACTTTATGATTTAATTTCCGCCGGTGTTCCTGCTGAGAATGCAATGAAAACATTAGGAGCCGCTACAAAAGCTGCTACTGCAGGTGCGACGGATGTTTCCGTTGCTGTGGATGGCCTGACTAGTGTTGTTAATGCTTTTGCTGAGCAAGGCCTAACTGCTGAACACGCCAGTGATGTTTTTTTCCAGACAATAAAAGATGGTAAAACTACTTTTCAGGAATTATCCGGGCAGATAGGTCAGGTGGCTCCAATGGCTGCTGCGCTTGGTGTTTCGTTTGAAGATGTTGGTGCAGCTTATGCGGAGATGACAAAACAAGGGATCAATACAGCTCAAGCCACCACTGCACTTAATCAGATGTTGACATCTTTTTCTAGCCCAGCAGTTATTAAAAAGTTTAAAAACTTAGGAATAGAACTCATAGATGCTACCACAGGCCAGCTTAATAATCTTGGTGAAATAATGACTCAGGTTATGGAAAAAGAATTGACAGCTGTGGAAGTGTCTGAACTTATGCCTTCTGTGGATGCAACTAAAGCTTTCCTAAACTTAACAAAAGCAGCAAAAACGGCAGGGGGAGAGGTTGTCTCCAATCTAGAAAAAGAGTTGCAGAATTTTGACGCATCCAACCTAACAGGTGCTACAAATGAAGCATATACAGATATGGCAGAAACTGTGCGAATGGAAAATAAACGCATAGAACAGTCATATGAAGTTATGCTTCAAAATGTGGCAGAAGGATTTAAGCCGTTAGAACAAGAATGGCTAAAAATCAAATCCGCATTAATACAAGGTGTTAGCGATTTTTTCTCAGGGCCCGGAGCACAAATATCAGAGATGGTTATCAATCTATACGAGCACTTGAAAAGTATAGGAACTTTGTTATACGAAACATTTAATTTTCTAGGGGGAGACACAGTTCTTAGCAATTTAGGCGATTATATTTCACAGATATTTACAACACTTGGAGATTTGTATAACATCGTAACAAGTATATTTAATAAAATTTCTGGTTGGATGGGCGGTGAAGCAAATTTGCTTACAAATACTTTTGATATGCTTGCTGAAGTTATAACACTCCCTTTTACGATTATCACAAAAATATTAGAAGGTATCAGCACAGGTATACATTGGATTGAAGATCTATTTGGACTGTCAGATACCTTTAAAGAAATAAATAAAGAAATAAATGACATTAATAAAAATCTTGAGACACATGCAACAAAAGCCCAAAATATAGAAACTATTTGGAAAAAAGTTAATTCAGCCATAGAAAACCAAGGGAATCTTAAAGATTTAATGCAAGAGCTTGGGCAAGTGGCTCCAGAAGCTGCAGCAAATTTACGTAAAATGACAGATGAAAGCGGCCGTTTTGCCGGGAATCAAGCTGAAGTGAATAAAATATTTAGACAAGCCATAGACTATAACAAGGAATTGGCAAAAGGGGAGGCTGTAAAACAATTACAAAGGCAAGCAGATCTAGTAGACCAGGTCACAGATGATATTGTTGGTTGGACGGAATACGAGGAGCAAAAGCAAATTAATTATGCTCGTTCTACTAATAATTTAAAAGAAAATGTAAAATTAGTAGATGAAATAAAACAAAAATATAAACTATCCAATCAATTGATTGGGAAACAAGATATCCTATTACAGAAGATAAGAGTAACCCAGGAAAAAGCAGAAAACGGCAGTATTAGTTTTGCGGAAGCACAAAAACACATAACAGGATACGTAAAGGAATATAAACAAATCACAGATGGGCTTGACCCGCTAATTGACAATGTTGTCGATGGAACTATTACGTGGTCTGAAGCAACAAAAGTATTGACAAATAACAGTGAAGATTTAAAAGAACAACAGATCGCAACAAATAGGCTAATGGAACAGAAGCTTGAAAGAGAATTAAAAAAAGCTAAAGAAATAGCAGAACTTCGAGAACAGGAAATTCAAGATTTATCAAAAAAGACAGGAATATCTGAAGAGACTATAACAGGAATGGAATATCAGGGGGATCTTTATGAAAAACTTCGTCAAGCTGCCTATGATGTGAATAAACCAGAATTAGAGCGGTTAAAAATACAAAAAGAGATTTTAGAAGCTCAAAAAAAAGAAATTCAAGCAAAATCAGATACTGCTAGAGCAATCTATGCGCAAAGTTCAGAATTGGTTAGAAGTGGTTTGGACAGAATAGCACGAGTTCAAGGTTATGAAAACGCACTAGATATCATTCAAAGCAAGGAAACTCAATATGTAAGTGATATCACCCAAAATATTAATAATCTGCAATCTAGAATTGATGCTCTGTCCGATAGTGCATTAGACGATACTGGCGGTGGTGGCTCCGGTGGTGTCAGTGGTGGTGAGACCACACTGCAAAGGCAGAAACGACTCGCAAATGAATATGAAGAAATATATGCAAAAATGAACGAGGATTCACTTGAAAGAATAGAAAATGAACAACAATTAAATGATTTATACGAAACACAGATTCAAAATCTTGATACAATTGCAAATGAATGGGGGGGCTCTGGATCCTTGGAAGGAGCGGACCTCCTAAATGATGAGGATATTCTTGAAAAAGCAAAAATAGAATTCCCATTAGAGGTTAACGGGGTAAAAGTTCGAACTGAAATAGAGGCTATTGTTGAATATGCAAAAAAGAAATATAAAGAGCAGTATGATGCACAAATGGAAATGTTAAAAGCGCAAGATGAAACTCCTGATGACAGTACCATAGGAGAAAAGCAGCTTGCATTGCTTGATGATTTAGTTAAAAAATACAAAGAATATGCAGATGAAAAAATAAGTGATCTTGAAAAAGAGAATGAACTTTATGAAAAGAATAAACTAGCCATTGAAGAATTAACTAAAGCATATGAAGACACAGGCGGGCAAGGCACTATCTCGTTTGGTGATATGGATTTAACACCGGAACAGCAAGCTTATGTGGAATATTTGCGTAAGCAAGGTATAAATGATATTGAAACATTTATGAAAAAAGCTATGGCACTTGAGGAGGAGCGACACCAGAATGCTGTTCAAAATATCAGGAATGAAAAGGATGCGTATGAATCCAAATTAAACGATCTGGAAGAGCAGATAGAGAAACAAGAACAACTTAATGAGATTGAGGAGCAGATTGCTGAGTTAGCTGAAGAAAATCCCACCTATACAAAAAATCAGCTTGACTTGGAAAAGGAAGTTTTGGAATACAAGTATAAACTGGAGAGGCAAAATGAAGAATTAGCAGAGGGAGAAAGGCTTACCGTAGAACAAATTGAAAATCTTGTAAACAAACAGCGAGAATTGTTGGAACTTAAACAGGAAACAGAAGAGATAGATCAGCAAAAGCGTGCAGACTTGGCAACAATAGCTAGTTTGGAAGAGCAATTTAAAAATATTGAGGATAGCACTGGTTTAAGTGAAGAGCAAAAGGAAACGCAACAAGAAGCTATTGAATTGCAAATACAACAGGCGAAAGCAAGAGCCAGAAATAGAGAAGAGTTAGAAAGGTATCGTCAGGAGTTAAATAAATATTTTTATGATCAAGATCAAATTAATAATATGGTGGAAGCTCGTGCAGCTATACTTGAAGATCAAGTCAATGATATGGCACGGACTGATACGTTAGATACAAGTGATAATTTAGATAATGAAATCAACAAATTCAACGAAATCAATGATCAATTAGACCACCGCTTAAGCAATTATAGGGAAGAAAAAGACGAACTTACCGATATTGAAAAATTGACTGATAAATTAAATGACTTGGTATTAGAAGGTGAAATAACACAAGAACAAAAAAATAAATTGTTAGAAAAACAAAAGGATCTGATTAAAGCTATAGCAGATGAAGAGGCTCGGATAGAAGCTGAACGACTTCAGACAAAAGTTAATGATGCAATAGCCCAAGTTAATGCAATGACTATTTCTTTTGATGACAATTTAACCACAGCAAAGCGTCTTGAAAAAAAATATGATGATATGGTTAATAATTTAACCGAATTACAGACTCAAGTGGGTTACAATACAGATGCTTATCATGAATTGAGTGACGCTATAGACGATGTAAATGAAAAAAAAGAAGCTGAAAAACGAGCAATGGAAGAGGAAAGAGAGGATTGGCTAGCAGATTATGAAAAACAGCTTGAGGATCGTAAAAAATTAGAAGAACTTGAAAGAAAACTGGAAAAAGAAAAAAGTAAGCCAAGAGAAGAACGGGATACAGAAGATATTTTAGAAGCAGAATTGGCTGTTGGAAGAGAACGAGTCAGGCAGCAGCGTGAAGATGTTTATGATAGAGTTTATGAAAAGTTAATAGATCTAGGTGAATCAGTAGAACGAGCAAGAGCTACAGCAGAGCGTTTATCAAAATTAGCAGTAGAAGATTTTAGCATCCAGGAAGCATCCGACTCTATAGAGGAGGATACTGAGGATGATACTGAGGAGGATACAAAAGAATATTCCCCATACGAAACCAAAGATACTCCAGACGGAAGAAAAGCTCAGTTTGATCAATGGAGCGATTTTTTTAATCGGGTCAATGAAAAGGGTGAGGAAGAGTTAGCTCCGTTATTCAATGGTGAGGCTTTATCTTTTTGGTCCGATGAGTTTTTGGATATGCTGCCTGGATTAGTCAATGAAATGGGGCAAAAACTGGCATCTGAAATGGGGAATATGTTTGGGACACTGATTGACGGTGGCAGCGTTGAGGCAGAACAAGTTGGGGAAATGCTTGGTGGTGCACTTGCAGATGGTGTCACAGCAGTCTTAGCAGCTTATGCAGGTCCGCTCGGAGCTATAGTAGGAAGTCTTCTTGGTCCTGTGATTGAAGAGGGATTTGGAGAATTGTTTGATGCCTTGTTTGGTGGTGATGAGGAAGAGGAAGAAAGACAACGTAATATTGCTCGCCTTAAAAAACAAATTACTCAATTACAAGCATCTTCTCAGCAGCTTAAGGATGAATGGGAAGCTATCAAAGCAGCTTGGTTTGAAACCCCAGACTTTTCAAATTTATTTGATACTGCCAGAGAAGAGCTCGGTTTGTTAACTAAAGAAATGGAACATTACACACACCTGTATCAGGTGGGGTATAGAACAGAGCAAGAAAGGCTTGATTTTATTTTAACAACAAGAAAAAGAATGGCTGTTTTGCAAGCTGAAATGACGCGTCTTGCTGCGCAAAATTCTTCCAAAGCAGAAGAAGGACGTTTGGCAGCTGAATTAGAATTTAATACACTCAAACAACAAGTTGAATCGGAAGAGCAGATGTTGGAATATGCTAAGCAGCAAAAGGACCTTCAGGTACAAATAACACACGAGAGAATGAAACAGCTTGAATTTCAAGAAGAATTAGGAGATCGCACTGAAGAAACAATGTCAGCTCAACTTGAAGAAAGTTTTAATGTATTGAAAAATAGTATTCAAGAAGGACTTGGAAGTGATGAAATCAATAAAAACTTGTCTGATTTTTCAGCTAAAATCAAAGAGGCTTGGCTCGAAGGAATAATTTCACAAGAGGAGCTGGACAGATATCAGGAACAGCTTAATCAAATGGATAGCGCAAACAAAGAAACACTAAAAAACTTAGGACAGCAATATAGAGATTATCGTAAAGAGCGTAATCAAGCACTCTTTGGTGCTTGGTTGCAAACTGGACAAATGGGAATTTCACGTGAACAGTTTGATAGCGATCTTGAGGAATTTAAAAATAAATCTATAGGTGAGTTGAAAAAACTAATAGACGATGTTCAAAAAGATTTAGATACAGATCTTGCAGGCTCTAATGTTTTTGGATATGAATTTGAACCTGATACGTTAGAAGCTTATTTGCAACTTATAGCCAAGGCTGAATTGGCGAGAAGAGGTTTGGAAGACACAAACGAAAGCATAAAGGATACAGAGGAGATGCTGTTCGATGCTTCTTTGGCAGCAGATATGTTTGGAATGACTGTTGATGAGGCTATCAGGGGTGAACTTAACGCGCTTGATAGATCAATCGAAAAGCGAAAAGCACAAAAAAGTTTGATTGAAAAACAAATAGCCAATTTGGAAACCGAGATGAATTTACTTGAACAACAAGGAAAAGACACAACAGCTATTCAAAATAAGATTAATAAATTAAAAGCAGACGCTTCCGCCGAGCAGGACAAAATTACAAAAGATTATGAGAAACAGATTGATTTAATTGATCAGTTAATTGCTTATATGAACGAGAGAGATTTTATTGATAGTGATATACACGAATGGGAAATCCGCAGATTAAGTTTACAAGAGCAACTTTTAGATTCGCAAAAGAAACAGACAAAAGAGATGGAAGATCAAAAAGATTTAAATGATCAAATGGACGCACAATTGCGGGAGATGTTGAAATTGCGCCAAAATATTGAATTGCAAGCAGTAGAACAAGGCTGGACACCTGACTTATTGAGGCGGTTTCAAGGTATAAGTGGCCAGATTGCTGTCAGAATGGATGAGCTTGGTTATGACACCGCATCTATTGCTGCAGAGACTAATCGACAGGAGATACCTGCCTTTCAAGGAGGAGGCTACACAGGTAATTATGAAGGTCTTGCAATGTTACATCCAGATGAACTGATTATCCCTCATTTTTCTAATATAATGAAGGATGTAGCACTTCCTAATACACCAAAAAATAATAATATCAGTTCTAATGTGAATATTAATATCCCAGTGAATATTGAAGGCAGTGTGGATCAGCAAACCCTAGATCAATTCAAAATGATGCTACAGAATGAAGCAGTTCCGATAGTGCAGGAAGCCTTGAATAAGAAAGGGATGAATTTTAGTAGAATAATGTAAAATTTTTTAACAAAATTGAAAGGATAAAACAAAATGGCAGAAGCATTAAACAAGCAACGTCTTCATTTTGAAATATTAGATAATGCAAAAATTTATGAGAAACAGTTTGATTGGCAAGTGGGAGATGATGATTATCATTTATCGCTATATCCTGAAATTGATCCACCGGCAAGATCAACAGCACCAGAAACACTTACAGATAGCAATTGTATATTTGTATCTAATTCAAGCGGGGATGACAGTACAGGAGACGGTAGTGAAGCCACACCCTACGCTACTGTTTCAAAAGCTGTTACAGAATTCTTTTTGCAAGCAAGTAGAGTTTTAAAATATGTGTGCTTAAAAGATAGCTATATCTACGTTGAGGATGTGCAGATTCCTGAATGGTTGGATGGATATATTTATGCAGACAGCACAGATGATCCAAGGATTAGAAGAGTTGAAAGGACTATTCCAAGTGGATGTAATGATAGTAATACTAAATGGGTTAACGTTACAAGCAGTAGTCCTGTTGGAAATGATAGTACAGGAGATGGTTCCAGATCTGCTCCATATTTAACGATACAAAAAGCATTAGATGATATAGTAGATGAGGCTGAAGCAAGTCCGAGTGATACAAGCTTTATCTATGTTGCAGTTAGAGTAGATGA
>WJKH01000083.1 GCA_014729235.1 Candidatus Dojkabacteria bacterium
TCTGTGATTCTGAATCATCCTCAATAAATAAAATCGAATCAGATATATCAGGCATATACTGTGTACCGTGAAGCAAGTTAAATGTACCTACATTTCCACCCAAAATCTTCCCCTCTGCCTCTCCCTCGTGGATTGTCCAATAACCTTCATTTTTTATTAGAGCTCTATTTTCCTGATCCATCCACCACTCATCATCAGTCCAATTATCTGAAGGCACAACCTCAATATCATCATTCTCGATTACAGCCTGTCTCAGGAACTTCAAAGTATACTCAAGTTCAAACTTTTGACCTAGAGTTGAGTAATGCGGCCCGTAATAATTCACTAATCCGGTTTTAGCGTATATTGAATTATTAAGAATCGTAATATCAGAAAATCCGCAAAATACTTTCGGATTTGCCTTTATCAAATCCCAATCTATGTAATCTAACAGCTGATTGCTGTTAAAGCCCCCTATGACGGTAAAAATAGCACTGATGTCAGGATCTGAAAATGCCCAGTGAATATCATCTACCCGTTTCTCTATGCTTGCAGAGTTGAAAAAATCCACTTCTTCAACATTATTTCCGAATACCAACTCCAACCCAAGCTGTTGAAAATGTTCTTTCGCATTGGCCCTGGTTGCATTATTTATTATGTGCATTGATCGTGCTGGCGCAATAATGGCGACTTTGTCGCCTTTTTTTAATTTTGTTGGAAAATTGTATTTCATACGCTCCCCCCCCCGCTAACTTATAGTATGCATGCAAAATATATTTTGCGTGCATGCCAAAAACTAGCCGGGAGGACGTAATTTACGTGTTGCCACCTCTCTTCGCTTCATTGTTGCCAATAAAACCTCATAAACCTTTCGTAAAAAGGCCCTGTGCGATAACGGACACACCCGGGGAGTTCTACTTCCTAGCTAACCTATAACCAAGACTAGAGGTTAGCGGGGTTCTTCTCCCAGCTCAGCTGTGTTTACAGCTTCATAGCCTTTACCTACTAATCTTCATTATATCACGAACACAAATTGATAACAATTTTTCATAGATTCTAATTTTCTCCTTTCAAGATGACCATTACGCCAGCTACGAACAATAGAACACCCCCCAAAAATGTCCATACGGTTGGGATCTCTGAATAAATTAGGAAAGCCCAGAGCAAAGCAAATACATTCTCAATCAACAATATTATGCTCCCTGTTTTAGCCTGCACATATTCAAAACCCTTACTCATGAAGTACCAAGCGGAAAAATTTACAGCTCCAAAAATCGCTCCAACCAGCCAGGTCTGGAAAGTTACTTCCAAGATACCTCCATTAAACATGAACTCCCATTCAAATACTATCGCTAATAACAGCATTGTTAAAGTTCCAAACAACGTATTTGCAACCATTAAAACCTGAGAACTGTAAGTAAGTTTCCTGCGAACAACAACATAGAATGATTGCCCAAGAGCTGCCAACAGTGAGAAAACAGCTCCGATCTTCCATGTCGGGAGTGAGTTTGGAGAAAACAGTAATAATAAAGCAAGGAAAACTATAACTAAAGCAACAATATTGAACTTATTAAGTTGTTCTCGCAAGATTAAATATGCAAGTACCGGCGCAATAACTGCCCAACTGTAAAAGAAAAAAAGCGCATTCCCAATTTGGGTATTTATAACACCAAAGGTGAAAAAGAGATTTGTAAGTCCGTAGCCTACAATAGCACTGACCACCAAAAGAGGAATCCCGCGGGACTTAAAATCAAACCTTTTTTTAGCGGTTAAAGCGTAAAATACCGAAGCAATCATAAATCCAAATATATATCTCGTAAGTACTTGGATTACCGGAGGTAGTCCACCTTGATCTAGAACCCTGATAAGAATAGATATCGAACTATATAAAAGTGCAGATATTAAAAGAAGTATAATTCCCCGGGTTTTCTTCTTCATTCTGTATAAAATCTGTAAATTTATTTGTAAGTATCACCGACAAGAAAAGTGATAATATTCGTATCTTATCGGAAATAAGCACCCAGTGTCAACCACTCTGATTTCACACAAATTATACCAGATCAAGAAAAATCATGCTTCTTCTTCGTACAAGCTAACCCCAGATAATAGCTCTACTAAAAATTCTACCCACTGCCCATCCTCCACTCACGAACCTGAAATTGGACATTTGTATAGCCATTCCATTCATTCACGCTTATATACCCCGCGAAATCTATAATGTCATCAACTTCAATTTTGTCGAAATCATCAGCACAATTAAACATAACGGCTTCCGAAATACCCAGACTCGCAGATTTAAACTTCAATTTCATATGTAAAGGATTTCCTTTGGTATCAACTTTTCGACCAAGCGCCTCCTTACCGACCACAACTACATCCGGAAGCATAATCATAGGCTTGCGATTGCCATAGCCAAATGGAGCAAACTTCTCAATCTTTCTAGCGAGAGTCAAAGACAACTCCTCTGTGTCCATAACAGCATCAATATATAATTGAGGTTGCAAAATCGAATCATCCAGCTCAGTCTCAATATAGGTAAGCAACTCTCGGCGGAAAATCTCAATCTTCCCGGATTTTACAGAAAAACCTGCAGCCTGCTCATGCCCACCGAATTTAATCAGATATTTATCAAATTTTTCGATTGCGGAAGTAATATTGAAACCCCTTAAACTGCGAGCAGAGCCTCTAACCTCACCGTCCTTTACAGTGGCAACAAGTGTTGGACGATAATAAGCCTCTTGCAGTTTACCGGCTACCAGACCAACAATTCCCTCCGGCCAGTCCTCCCCGTAGACAAAAATCCCTTTTGGAACCGCCCCCCCTTCATTTATACTAGTTTCAATATCAGATCTGGCTGCATCGAGTATATCTTGAGTTAACTTTTGCCTCTCAAAATTTAGATTATTGAGCTTTTTAGCAAGTGATTGCGCTGTGCTTTTCTTCCTTGTAACCAGAAGCTTGACAGCATCAAGAGCTGAACCAATTCTGCCGGCAGCATTGATTCTAGGTCCCAAAGCATATCCCAAATGGTAACTGTCTACGCTTCCTAGTTCAACCTTGGCTAATTCAATAAGCTTTTTCAACCCAATCCGTTCTCCACTATTAATTTGCTCCAAGCCTTTTTTTACAATCAATCTATTAACGCCACGCAACGGCATTATGTCAGTAACAGTAGCAAGAGCTACTAAATCAAGACCAGCCCTTTTATCAGAAATTTTTAAAAGATCCCGCATAGCACGAGTCAGTTGGTAAGCGACATAAGTTCCGCATACATCAGTATCAGGACTTTTGCCTTTTGGATGGTTGGGATGAACAATACTATACTCAAGATCTTTTTGATCAAAGTCTGCAGGTAGTTGATGGTGATCTGTAACGACAAATTGAATTCCAGGATTTTCAGCCATGGTTGCACTGATCAACTCAGTATCCCGAATACCGCAATCAACAGTTATAACCAGTTGCGCGCCCATTTCCACTATATTATCAATCGATTTTTCACTAAGACCATACCCCTCATCACTTCTATCCGGTATGTAGGGCAATGCATCTACTTTATCGCCTAAAACCTCAGCCAACTCCCTATAAAGAAAATCCCAAAGAATTGATACAGCACAAATCCCATCAGCATCAAAATCACCATGTATGATTATTTTTTTACCTTCTTTTGCTGCACTTACTATCTTTTCCGCAGCTCCGACAGCATCAAACATCTGAGCTGGATCCGGAATCTTATCCAAATCTTCAGAGAAAAAATTCGTTATCTTTTCCTCGGAGTCCAAACTTCTAGCGTATAGCAATTGTGATTCAAACCTGTCGAAACTAAGCTTTCTAAAAAGAGCTGCCTCGGCAGTCGGGACATCACCCGGCAAAACCCATCTTTTATTTGATTCATTAGTCATCTTCAACTAATTTTGAAATTACATCCCAATTAAAACCTTTTCTTTGCAGAAACGTAATCTTCTTTGTATCTTTGCGACTCAAGGAAACCTGCTTAAATTTTTTCTCTAACACCGCTCGTGCTAGTTCAGTCTCATCATCAACCAGCTCATCAAGAACTCGGTCAGCTACATCACTGTCAACCCCTTTTTTTAAGAGCTCCATCTTCATCATATAAACTGATCTGGGACGCATAGCGATTCTTGCCTCTACAAATTGTCTCGCAAAATCAGCATCATCCAGAAGCCCAATATCATGAAATTTCATAACAACTTGGTCAGCAATATAATCCCAGTTAACATCGATATTTTCCAGGAACTTTTTCTTCAATTTTACCCGCTGCTTGTAGAAATAATCACGAATTTCCTTTTCACTTCTTGCTCTAATTGAAACCAAATTCGCCGCTTTCTCTTCCAAATAGTCTTTCAGAAACTCTACTGCTAGGTCCTCAGACATTTCTTGAGTAAGATCATCTCCTTGGGAAACTGCGGTTTGTGATAAAATCCTGGTATTTACTGGAAATTTACAGTCATCACACACAACTGTATAAATATCCCCTCTCTTATTCTTGTATACTTTTGCAACAACAGACATAGAGAAACCTAGCGATAAATCACATAATAGTTTTTATTTCCTATCGAGACCTATTTCAATCCTTCGCGAACAGCTTTAACAATTTCCTTTCGTAACTTGTCATCGTCTTTAATCTCAGCAATCGCATTATCACGGCCTTGAGCTAACTGACTATCCCCATACTTAATCCAGGATCCCGACTTTTCCAGAATTCCCATCTCAATAGCTGCATCGATTATACTGCTATTTTTATCAATCCCATAGGGATAGATAATATCGAATGTAGCCTCTTTAAATGGCGGTGCAACCTTATTTTTGACAACCTTTACGCGACGAGTATGACCGACCACTTCGCCTTCTTTGACAATTTTATCTCGCTGACGGATATCAAGTCTAACTGAGCAGTAGAATTTAAGCGCATTTCCCCCTGTTGTTGTTTCCGGATTTCCAAACATAACTCCGATTTTCATTCGCAACTGATTAAGGAAAATTACCGTTGTATTTGTCTTGCTCGCAATCCCGGTGATTTTGCGTAAAGCCTGCGACATCAACCTGGCCTGCAAACCCATATGACTATCTCCCATATTTCCTTCTATTTCCGCACGTGGGGTCAGCGCAGCCACAGAGTCTATTGCCACAACCCCGAAACCCGAAGACCTAACCAATGTCTCCAAAATCTCCAAAGCCTGTTCTCCGAAATCCGGCTGTGCGACATACAGCTCATCCAAATTCAGCCCTATTTTCTCAGCATAAGTCGGTTCAAATGCATGCTCCGCATCTATCAGAGCTACATTATCGCCAATTTTCTGTGCTTCGGCCATTATATGGTATGCCAACGTTGTCTTTCCTGAAGACTCGGGCCCAAAAATTTCCACAATTCTTCCCCTCGGAATACCGCCTACCCCCAGTGCGACATCGAGCGAAAGTGCCCCCGTAGGGATAACATCCACTTTGACCTGCTGCTTATCACCAAGCTGCATAATCGCACCTTTGCCGAACTGCTTCTCAATCTGTTCAAGCGCAACATTGATCGCTTTTTTCTTGGAATTATCTTTCTTGGGCTCACTTTTCTTAGTGCTCGATGTCTTTTTACTCTTTGATTTACTCTTAGATTTTGCCATAAATTTTATGAATTACCTTAATTTGCCTCAGTCTAGCAAAGGCTCTCTTTAAAGTCAAAACTTATAGTCATGAACCCTGAAATTCTAATGAAATTTTAATGTTTTTGGGCCCGGCAAAACTTGACAATAATCTTAGTGTATAATGTGTTTTATATAAACTTATAAAATTTGAGATTTATCACTATGAGATATCGCATTAAAATTCAAAATGATGGTCAGGCTGAGGAAAATGATATTACACAGCCTATTAAAAAAGCCCTCGACAAAGTAAAGACGGAGCAGATCGACAAAAAGATCCAGGATGAGCTAAATAATAAAGTCAAGGGTTTTACTGATTTTCTGGGGAAATACTCAATTATCACTCTAGCAATAGGTACTGTAATTGGTCAAGCAACAAAAGATGTCGTAAACAAACTTGTGACAGGAGTTATTACCCCCATAATCACCTTTCTTTTCTCTTCTGCAATTCCGCAAAACAACCTTAATGAATTTATCATTAATCTAAATGGCACAGAAATTAAAATCGGCGAATTTATCAACTCTGTGGTTGAGATGATATTCATTATGCTTATAATCTATTTCGTGGTTGGAGTAGTTTTCAAGAAAGAAGATCTGCTTAATAAAAAGGGGAAAAAGTCAAAAGCTAAGAAAAAGACTTCAAAAAAGTGATTATCTGCTCAGCTGTAAGATCCAAAAGCTCATCGTCCTGACGAATATACTTGGCCACTTCAAGCTGAACAGCGGGTATTTTTTTCTGTGAAGCAGCAAATTCACTCAGAGTCTCACCGTCATCATTCGGAAAATTTAATAAATGCACGATTGACCCTCTTAGGGAGCCGGATTGTAGATGATCCTTCAGAACTTTGGCAGCTTTCATAGATTTGTAGTACTTGAGTGGATAGTAAATCGCAAAATCGTAATGTAAAAGCGGATCTAGACCATGGATATCCACCATTAAGTCAATCTTATTTCTTGATATAATAGAACTAATCTCTCGCTTGTAGGGACTCTCATTTTTACTGTAGAAATTTGGATCAAATTTCTGGGCCTGCAAAGAAACAACTGAATAAACCGGAATCCGATCCGCGATAATACGAGCCAGCTTGTCAGTAAATTCTTCCTCAACCTTGTAACGATTCTCAAGCGCAGGCCGCTTATGAGCAAATACATGGGGCGCAGAAATCAAAAATGGCAGTTTTCCCTGGGTAACTTTGTATTGTTTTTGATTTGGCGATTTGGGCATTTCAATAATTACGTTAACATTATTCGGAATTTACTTCAAGACTTTTTAATCTACTGCAGGCCAGTTTTATGGTACAATACGCCTATGTTAAAGATAAGCAACTTTTCAGTCAAAATTAAGTCAGAAGATAAAATACTTGCAAAGAATATTGATTTAGAGATCAATCCTGGAAAAGTTAACCTGCTAATCGGTCCGAACGGTGCCGGGAAAAGCACGCTGGCGAAGTCACTAATGAGTGATCCTGAACTCGAGATTTCACCTGACAGCAAAATTATCTTAGACAAGCAGAATATTACTGACTTAAAACCAAATAAAAAAGCAAGTTCAGGACTATTTGTAAGCTTTCAAAATCCTGTAGAAGTCCCTGGAGTAAAAATTCTCGATTTTTTGCATAGCTCGTATAACTCAGTTAGAGGAGCAAAAGACAGAATTGATATTTGGGATATTTTGGATCTGATTGAGCAATACTCACAGGAAATTGGCCTCCCCGACGGAATTGCTGATAGAAACGTTAATGAAGGCTTTTCTGGAGGTGAGAAAAAGAAGTTTGAATTGTTACAGATACTTTTACTTAAACCAAAATATGCTGTACTTGATGAAATTGATTCGGGAGCGGATGTTGATACCATAAAAACAATTTACTCAACTGTCACCGAGCTGGCAAAATCCTCAAACACAGGATTTCTCATTATCAGTCATACACCTAAGATCCTGGATACACTTCCCGTAGACGCTGTGTATCTCATGGAAAACGGTGAGATTAAAAAATCCGGCGATATCAAATTCGCAAAAGAAATATTTAATAAGGGGTTTGGAAATTCTTAGCTTTCCGGTTTGGCTTAAATTTTAATCCTTAAGTTTGCAGATGAGCCGTAAGAGAAAAAAACAATTTCCAAAAGGCCTTAGCGAAAAGACTGTCCGTGAAATTTCAAAGATAAAGGACGAACCTGACTGGATGTTGAAAGTACGTCTCGAGGCATACCATTATTTTGAAGATCACTACGATCACAAGTGGGGACCAGACCTTTCAGCCCTGAATTTTGATAAGATTAAATATTATGCTTATGCCGGGGAGAAAAAAAATACATGGGAAGAAGTCCCCTCAGAGATAAAAGACACTTTTGATCAGCTGGGAATACCTGAAGTTGAAAGAAAATATCTGGCTGGGCTGACCACCCAATATGAGTCAGAAGCAATTTACCACAACCTGAAAGAAAGATGGCAGTCATTAGGAATTTTATTTGAGGACACAGACACTGCACTTAAGAAATATCCGGAACATTTCAAGGAATATTTTGGGAAATTAATTCCATATACCGACAATAAATTCGCGGCTTTGAACACAGCAGTCTGGAGCGGAGGAACTGTTATCTATGTACCAAGGGGAGTTCAACTTCCAATGCCTGTGCAGACCTATTTTCGGATAAATACCGAGCAAATGGGCCAATTTGAAAGAACTCTGATAATTGCTGAAGAAGAAAGCAATATTCACTATATTGAAGGCTGCACAGCTCCTCAATACATGACAAACTCCCTTCACTCAGCGGTTGTTGAAATTTTTTTGAAGAAAACAGCTCAAGTGAGGTACACAACTATACAAAACTGGTCAAAAAATATTTACAACCTCGTTACAAAGCGCGCAATTGCCGAGGAAAAGGCGGTTATGGAGTGGGTTGACTGCAATATCGGATCAAAGGTTACTATGAAGTATCCATCAGTTATACTTAAAGGCGACAACTCAAAAGCATATCTACTTTCAATGAATTTGGCAGACAGCGATCAAAATATTGATGCAGGGGGGAAAATGCTTCATATTGGGGAAAATTCGACAAGCATTATAGACTCAAAATCAATAAGCCGAAAAAACGGAATTTCCACTTATCGCGGCACTGTCAATATTTCGGAAAAAGCCAAAAATGCCAGGAGCTTTATTAACTGCGAAAGCCTGCTGATAGACGATGAATCTGTAGCTTTTTCTTACCCCATAGATCAGACTTCAAATTCAAGTTCCACTATCGAACATGAGGCCAGTGTCTCAAAAATTTCCCGTGACCAACTTCTCTATTTGCAATCACGTGGATTAAGCAAGCGGGAAGCAACTCAGCTCATTGTATCAGGCTTCATAAGCCCAATCGTTGAACAGCTTCCAACCGAATACGCTATTGAATTGGAAAGATTAATTGAATTATCAAACATAAGAAGTGAAAGAGATTGATCTAAAAAAAATGCAGTCGAAGTCTGTTATAAATGAAATTGAGGTAGATAAAGACTCGGTTTACAAATTTACTCAAGATATTTCTTCGCTTGAAACAGCTGAAAATCTCAATCTTAAATTCAACTTCACTGTTCCAGACACAAAATCTTTAATTGATATCAGATACGTAGTTAGAAATTTCACAATTAAGCCCGAAAAACGAGATAAAACTCGATCTGAACTTAAACTTACTGTGAAAGTCGTCATGAAAGCACCCAAATCAATTCTGGGAACTCAATCTAACCTAATGATTCGAGTAATAAATCTATCAAGCAAAGCTAATATATTGATTGAGCCAGTCCTTGAAATTGAAGAAAAAAATATCGACATGGATCATAAAGTTACAATTGGCGGAATTGACCATAGGCAAATACATTATTTTGAGTCCCGGGGCATACCTCGAAGCACAGCCAAAAAACTTATAGTGAATGGGTTTCTCAATGGATAATCTTGATAATTTTGATGGTTCCGGCTCATTGGGCTGCTTCCACTTTTTCAATAATCCCTTTAATATCCGCCCTTGATTTAACAACAAAATCCGCATCATCTTTAGGTTCAGGCGTTGTATCTTCTGCATAGTCCACGATACTAACCCGAATTGAGACAATATGCATATGTTTCGCGGCCAGCATGTCAGCACTTTCTTTATTGCCGATAAAAATCGACTCTTCCGCAGAACAATCAGCTTTCTCGAGAGCCAGCATTATCGGTTGCTTACTGGGTTTATCGACTCCAACTTCTTCCGAACTCACAACAAAATCCAGATATTTTCCAACCTTCAACACATTAATCTTTTCCAAACGAATATGGCTGCTGCCATCGGAAACTATGCCTATCTTTCTCCCAGACTCTTTTATCCACTTTAAAAGCGCCTCAGTCCCCGGGAAAAGAACCATTCGATCATAAATTTCGTCATAATAAGTCCTGTAAAGCTTGTACGCCAAATTATAATCCACCTTGTAATCAAGATTTTCAATCAATTTCTGAAAGTAAACTGCACGGTTATGCGAGGTCGGTGTGTTTGGAGCTACTGCCTTAAAATCTTTGCGTGCAGCGAGATACAATTCTCGAAACTCCTTGTCGTTGAGATTCTTCCCGGTCGACTCATTGAATACATCAGCGCATTTATAAAGAGCTATATTATAGAGCTTACGAGTATCTGTAAGTGTATCATCCAGATCGAATAAAACCGTTTTAATTTTCATAGTTACGCTTTATTATTAGATTAATGTGAGTTACGAAATTCAAAAGTCAATCGAGCAAAAACTTTAGAATTTCGGACACCTTATTTAAACAATACCAATTTGAGATTTCTGAAATTATAGCACATAAATTTGATATGTACGGCCAAATACTATAATATAATTCCCATGAAATATAAAAAAGCTTACACACTGTTATTGATAAATGCTTTTCTATGGGGAATCTCTCCAGCAATAATCAAGTTCGGAACTGCTGAATTATCTACCAATGCGTTTCTTTACTACAGATTCTTAATTGTTGGAGTTTTCGTGATAGCTTATCTGTTTTTGAGTAAAAAACTAATTCAGGCTCTCAAATTATTCAAATCCCCCAAGACAGTTATAACTATGGTGCTAATCAACCCCGCTAACCTATATATAATGTATCTAGGATTGATAAAAACGACCTCAAGCACAGGATCTATCGTAAGTGCTCTCACACCACTCATTGCCGGATTAATGGGATGGATGCTTTTGAAGGAAACTATTACACGCAGTGAGAAACTCGGAACTTTTCTGGCGTTTGCAGGAATAATCTTGCTGATAGCATTGCAATCAAGTACGCCTGCGACAGTCGGTCTAGATTTCGAAGATAATGCCTTGGGCGTTTTGCTGATCGTAGCAGGATCAACTCTTTATGTGATTGGAAATATTCTGTTCAAGACAATTCCGAACAAGCAAAAGTTTTTGGTATCAACCACATCCTTTCTTACAAACATCCCCTTTTTTGGTTTGATACTGCTCGTGAGCGAGCCTTCAAACCTGATACCGTCATTCCCATCTTATAGGTCACTTTTAAGTGTTGGATATATGGCAATTTTTGGCAGCTTAATAGCCTTCACTGCTTTGCAGATGGCGTTGGAAGATGTCGAGGTATCTGAGGCAAATGTTTTTACTTATTTACAGCCGCTTTTTGGTATTCCAGCGGCAATTTTGTTTTTGGGAGAATCCTTTGAATTGATCTGGCTTCTGCCTCTCGGCCTCATCGCAATTGGAATATTATTAAATATTAAAGAGAAATTTTATCATGCTAGTCTATCTTAGTAGCTTCGGAGAAAGCGGCAGTTCAACTCTTACTTGCGAGTCAGAAAGTTCTGAAGCTTCTCCTTTCTCCAAAATACCTCAAAATACGGAATTTTGGGTAGAAGGTATCGATGACCTAGATATGGAGGCTGCCTCTGATCGCATAGAAGAACTATGCCTCTCATCGGCTGCCGGTTATGAAAGGTGCGCTAGTGAAATTGGTCGGGAAGAGTTAACAGGTATCCTGTCTCAATCCCCTTTTCCCGGTTGTGTAAAGATATATAA
>WJKH01000010.1 GCA_014729235.1 Candidatus Dojkabacteria bacterium
CTATGAGAGACTTGGAATCCTCATCAGTCACGATCTTGATTTTTCTGTCCTGATCTGCTTCCTGCTTTTTCTGAATTTTTTCACGAATTTTATCGTCAGTCTCTGTCTCTTTCAGCTGCTGAAACTTAGATCTGTTTACCAGAGCGTTTAATCGATCAATTTCCTTTTTCAATTGAGTAATTTCGTCATCATTCTCGGGCTGATTTTCCAAATCTTTAACAGCACTTTTTTCAGGAGAACTTCTTTGGACATATTTTAATGCATCTTCAATTGCCTTCTCTTCAACTTTCCCTTTCTTGACAATATCCACAGCCAGGTCAAATACATTTTCACTGTCGGAAAGTGAATCAGCACTGGATTTTGAGGATTTCGCAGCAGGTCCAAATATTTCAGCTTCACTCACCGGCCTTGTTTGCAAAATCCATACCTGTCCGCTTTCCCAGACCCATTCAACTACTTGAGGTTCCTGGGATTTGTCTTCAACAATTAATGCTACTTTTGCAACATCCTGAATTCCTCTGTCCTCCAATTTTTGTCTGTGACTCCACGCATTTGAAATTTCAACCTTGTCAACTGCTCCCGACTGCCCCTGAGTCCGCCTGCTGGAAGGCTTAACCACGCGCATCCACTCCTGAGGAGAAATATGCTTTTCCTCGAAGCTTAGGTCTTTCTTCTTCAACAGATATAGATCAGGGCTTATCTCTCCTTTTGCTATAACATCTCCGAGGCCGTAAACCGCTTCTACACTCATTTTAGTCTCATCTTTTGTAATTGGATCAATTGTAAAAACTACTCCTGAGACCTCTGCCTGTACCATTCTCTGAATTACGACAGACAGCTGTAAATCTGATATTTGAACCTGGTGGTCCCTGGCATACGAATCAACTCCATCACTAAATACTGACGCATAAACATCTTTTATTGATTTCTCAAGATCTTCCATCCCACGGACATTTAATTTTGTTTCAAATAATCCCTGGAATGAGAGGTCCTGTCTCTCAGGAAAGACTACAGAGGCTCGCACCGAGACCCAAGTATCGGTAAATCCTGAAAGTCTTGAATATGCCTTTGACAAACTTTCTTTAAAGCGTCCACTGAACTCACTTTTTCGTATAAACGCAGCCAAATCTTCCGGTCTAGGTACCCGGTCTTTCTCCAATAATTCTAAAACTTCGTCGTCAAAGGCTTCATAGAGCAAATCCTTGTACACAATAGGGGAGACTACGAAAAATGAGGGTATCGGCACGTCCATATCAATTGTTTGAAACAAGCTCAGGCCTTTTCTACCGACATTAATTTCGGTCAGTTCATCTGCATTGTAATCTTCATGGTAAAAGACGAGGACATTGGGATGCATGTTTGAGATTCGAACTTTTTCCTGTTTGCTATCAGTTTTCTTGCTTGATTTCATTTTCATTTTGTAAAAATTTAGAGTATCTGCTATCTATCATCTTAGCTCTTATCGCCCTCGGGGTCAAATTTTGATAGGGGGTTGGCAGTCGGGTAGGTTGTTTGCCAAACCAGAATACACGAAAACGTTATGGCTCTTGCTACTATGCGTAGTCAGCTTTCTCATAAATCAGAAGCTATAGCATCACAAATCGATTGAAATACCACATCAACAGAACCAGCACCATCAACCTCCACCCAGAAATCCTTCAATAAGTCAGATTTACCTAACAACTTGTAACCGGCAACAGCCTCTTCGAAAAATTTTCGAGACTGACCTTCAAATTTATCCCCATTGTGGTCAAAACACCGGGCTAAACCAATCTCAATTGGAACATCAATAAAAAAAACCTTGTCAGGTAAAAGCCCATTCACAGCAGCTTTATTAATCTCCCATACACGCTCCCAACCCATGCCGCGAGAAAACCCCTGATAGGCAAGACTGGTAATAAAACTGCGATCCGCTACAACTATCCCGCCTTCATCAAGCACCGGCTCTACAACCTGCCGAAGCGACTGAGCACGTGAAGAAGCATAGAGATATGCCTCACAGACACAATTCATTTCATCATCATATTCAGGCCCCTGAGCAATTGTCCGAATTTCTTCAGATATGGCTGTGCCTCCGGGCTCACGAGTTGAGACAATCTTTCGACCGGGATACTTTTCCTCAAGATGCTCTATAAGACGATTACACTGAGTAGTCTTGCCCGCACCTACGATTCCTTCAAGAATATAATATTTTCCTTTTCTCATTTTGAATTCTACTGATAGACTGCCAAATTATCATACGGGTTTGGAACCCCATGGTAAACCCAGAATCCATTTTTCCGCCATAAACGGCGAAGTATCTTACCCTTTTGTTATCCGCTCTCGCTCGGTATCACAAACCTTCAGGGCTTGTGTACGCTCACTCATTTGATAATCAAAATTACTAATTAACCGCCCGCAACTTCTGAAGCTCAATATAAAAATCAAAACCAATTTTTGCAATACCCAGGAGAGGAACAGTAAGTAACCCTCCAAGCACACCGGCAAGAGAAAAACCGAAAAGCATACCTACAATTACGATAATAGGCCGCAGACCGGCCGCATTACTCATAATTTTGGGAACAATAAAATTGTTTTCAAGCTGCTGAATTACACCATAACCGCCCAGCGTCAAAAGCCCAACGCCCAGACCTCCATCAATAGTAGCCAGAGGCACAGCAATCAAAGCCGCGACAGTCGGGCCAATATTAGGAACCATCTCTAACAAACCAGCAATTACAGCCAGAGGAAAAGCGAAAGGCACACCCAAAACTACAAGCAATAACCAACTCATGATCCCAATTATCACCATTAGAATAGCCTCCCCGACAAGCCACTTTCCTAATCTAACCTCAACATCATAAATAAGCTTCCTTACAATCAGCCTCTCCTGAGCATCTACAAAACGCAGCACATAATTATCGACAAGATAATCATGATCTACCACTGTGTAAATTGAAACAGTAACCACAGCCATAAACGCAACAACGCCCCCTCCAAAAGCACTCAAAGCGGCGCCCACAAAACCCCAAATATTGGTAAAACCAGTGGTAACAGTAGGAACTAAATCACTCTGAAGACTTAAGAAATAATCTTCAATCGACTGTTCAATTACGGTAGGATCCAACTCCACGAAAGGGACTTTTATATTTACTACAAAATCAGTAATTTGAACCGTAAGCTCCGGAAGATTTGAGAAAAACTGAGCTATTTGATTTCCAAAAGGAACTATCACCAGCCCCACAAGAAGCAGAACCAGAATTATAAACGCCAGATACACGATAAGAATTGAAATGAACTTTGAAACACCTTTGTCCAGCAGTGACTGGTAAACTGGCATAACAGCTGAAGTCAAGATAAAAGAAAAAAACAAAATTACAAGCACACCGATAATTTCAGAAGCAAAGAAAAACAGCAAAACACCCAAAGCTACGAGAATTAATGATTTAACAGAAAGTTCAAATTTCACGACTTTCCTGTCACCGGAGCCGAAAATTCTGATCTTTTTCATCTCAGAAAGCTTACTATCAGCTGATCTGCGTTTGGCGGTAGGCTTCCCATTTACAACTTCCTTAACTTCAACCCTGTTTTTCTTCATTTTTGCATTAATCTTCTTTGCCATCTCAATTTTCTTATTATAAAAATTTACTAACCGCGATTTGGATCAAATAATCAAACAAGTATTTACACTCACATCCAGACTCGCACGTCTGATAACCACATCTAAGGAGCTTCTTCTTCAAAAGCATAGTCCATTGCTTTTCTCAACATCATTATAACAAATATTCCAAAACCGACACCAAAAAGAGCACCCGTTACTATCCGTTTAGGAATATTATCAACATAAATTTGCAATTCCGGATTGGATTTTCCACCCGAAATCTCAACAATCGTCTGAAAAAGTCCATCCACAACCATTGGAAGCATTAAAACTAAATATACCCATACCGGAATGCGCGGCAATTTCTTTCCTGCTTTTTCCAAACCTTTTGTATATATTATCAAAATTACACAAGTCACAGCCATTGCAGTATACAAAGCCATATCACGAATACAATACGCAACCTTGTAACCTACCTCTTCATTACCCCAATAAGGATAACCAAAAGAAGTCTCACGCACTGAAAATACAGGCGCATGAGGATTTTCAAGTGGAATTGCTTTCGCAGCTTTCAGCTCTTCAAGGGAGTAGAATCTCACGACACCGGTTTTTCCTGCTATCTCCTCTTCAGCAAATAAAAACATCGACCTCTCAACTTTTTGATGGCAAAATCTCTGATACACAGCCTGAATCATCTGAGCAGGAACCGGATACTTCAAATGAAAAAGTACAGGTGACAGCACAGGCAATAGTGCATAAATTATCAGCAAAATCGTCACCGCTTCCGGCACTTTTCGCAGAAATACTTCAAAAATTGCGTTTATTGTGATTTTATTTTGTGATTTCATGGTACTAATTCTACCCCGCTAACTTATAGTTCACAAGTGGAAATATTAATTTTTTTACAAAAACCCGGCTGCACTAACCTAAAGCTGCGAAGAACAAAAGTGCC
>WJKH01000084.1 GCA_014729235.1 Candidatus Dojkabacteria bacterium
AAGTTCATACCTCTACAGCTTTTGACAGAATGTGGCACGTTCTCGACACCTCTTCAGCGGTTACGGTTAGTTCATCTCCTTTATTCATACCTGGACATCTCCTGGATATCCTTTTATTCACAATATTTTTTTTGTCAAAGGTGTTCATGAGGGCTTCGCCGTTCCTAAACGCTCAGCACCTTAGCTCTTTACCAAAGCACTTTTAGGCGGTTTATGAATATCTAAAATTATCTTTTATGGTATTCATGAGCTCGGCTTTGCCTCGGTTGAAGCCCCCTCCTGTAAGACGACTTCGGTGGGCCGGTTCCACCATCTTTGTTACAGCATAGTTTATCCCGTTTAAACGGGACAGAACTATTATTTTGCCGATGTTCTGCTTCTCGGCACACGTATGAAACGGTGCGCATTTCAGAGCTCAAACCTATCAAGCCGCTACGTTGTTTATTAAATGTTACTTCGTTCAAATTTAGCACTTTCTGCGCAATGTTTTATGACCGCTTGTTACCAGCTGGCATTCCTATCAGTTCATAATTCGTACTCCGTCCTCCCGCTGATTCTTTTTGCAATATTCCTTTGTCAATCAAGTCGTTAATGTCTCGAACGGCAGAATCTTTGGAGCATTTCGCAATTTTCGCCCATTTTGACGAAGTTAGTTTTCCGTCAAATCCATCCATTATCCTATTCAGCAATTTTCTTTGACGGTCATTTATTCCTGTTGCTATGTGTTTCTGCCAAAACTCAGCTTTAAATAATACTCTTGTTAATACTGAATCAGTTGATTTCAAAGCATTATTTAAGCAGTTTAAAAACCAAACAATCCAATCAGTTATATCTAAATTTCCTTTTTGGGTCTTTTCTAGTATTTCATAATATTGCTTTCTCTCTATTCTTATCTGTGCTGACATACTATAGAAACGTTGATTGCTTTTATCAGACTGTGCAAGAAGCAAATCTGTCAATGCTCTAGTTATTCTGCCGTTCCCATCTTCGAATGGGTGTATAGTCACAAACCACAAATGTGCAATTGCAGCTTTTATCACTAAATCAATTTTACTATTATTGAACCAATCCATAAATCTGGTCATTTCTCTTTCTACCAAGTCAGAATCAGGCGCTTGAAAATGAACTTTCTCTTTTCCCATTGCTCCTGATACAACTTGCATAGGTCCCGTGGTATCTTTTCTCCAATCTGCAACTGTAATTTTATACATTCCACTTCTACCTGTTGGGAATAACGCTGCATGCCAATCAAAAAGTCTCTCAGCTGTCAGGGGGTCAAAGCATTTTTGTGTTGCATCGAGCATCATCTCAACTACTCCATCAACATTTCTGTCGGATTCAACGGCTCCTGCTATTTCCAGTCCTAATCTACGTGCAATGGAGGAACGAACTTGGTCAGGATTTAGAAATTCTCCTTCAATCTCTGAAGATTTTATTACATCAAGGGTCAAAGTGTCAAGTAAAGCTTCATTTCTCAAATCGAAACCCAAAGTTTCCATTTTTCCAATAAGTCGACCCTGTAAATTTCTTGCTTCACTTAACAAATTCAGAAATTCATTACTATTCCAAGTAAAGTCAGGCCAATTGTCTTTTTGATGTATAAAAACTTTCATTCAATGCATTATTTGCAACGAAGATAAGTCTTATTCGTCGCAATTCAAAATTAATCGTTGCTATTTTTGCATTAAATAAGCATATTAATCGTTGCACGGTCGTCTTTTTTGCTTGCTGGTAACGGATAGCTATAAATACTGGCGGGCATTTTACCCACTTCATTTTCATAAATTTACAAACTGTAATATTACCTAAAATCTTTCAGAAAAGCTACTGCCTGCCCGCTTGGATTTATAGCGTGTTGGGCAACGTAATTCTATCAACCGTAATACTGTTTTAAAATCCGACAACATAAAAAAGTAATCCAGGGCGATGCTTCTTTCTTGTTTGAAAAATCCCATCCTTTGTAATTCATAAAAACTGATGTTGGTCTAAATTTCCCTTCATTATTCTGTGATTCAAGAATCCAATCAATTAGTTCTTTAACTACAGGTTCACTTTTAAGAAAATCAAATCGTGTTAGGACGTCTGCCATATATAAAGCATTATACCAAACAAATGGATATTTAAAAGTCCAGAATTTCTTTGAGCGTCCAAAATAATACAAAGTCTTTCCGTAATCTTTATGAAACTTTATCGGTTCGAATGCAAATCTGGCATATTCAGATTCTTTAAGCTCAGGGACTTTTGAAAACACCTCAAGTGCCTGGAGTCCAGCAATCGGACACCCTATCTGTAATTTTTTAAACTGACTATTAACGAAGAAGAAATTACAAAACCATCCCTCTTTATTTGTCCACCTGTTTTTCAACTCTTCGATTGAATTATCTACCAGCTCATTTTTTACTCCCAATTCCATTAATGCTGTTGTTATCAATGGAGAATTACAAGGAGAAATGTGCCATACATCTGCTGTCAAATCAGGTTTTTCAAATTTTTCTCCTTTTTTGGGTCTTTCAGGTATTTGTCCACGCACTCCAAACATATTTTCGATTATATGTTCAGTTGCTTTGTCAACGGTTTCCTGAAGTTTTAAATCTGAATATTTTAAACCAAATTCAGCAAGAGCTTTCAATTTGAAATATGTAATCTTTGGGTCGTTATTTCGTGTTGCAGCGATTGTCAACCAGTTCTCAGTCTCATTTGCCAGATTGATAATGTTTTGATTATTAACCAAGTCTTTTTTAGCTTCCTGCAATACTTTGTCAGATTTCTTTAACCCCAGTAAATCAGAGTATGTTTTATACTTAGTCCACGGGTTACTTTTTTGCAACCAATCAATCGGATTATCATTTAATTTTTCTGTCCAAGTTTCCATGTTTGTAGTTCGTTTGTCGGGTAACTCAGGCGGATTACTCCGCCCTTGTCCCCAAAGAACCGTACGTGATAGTTTCCCATCATAC
>WJKH01000085.1 GCA_014729235.1 Candidatus Dojkabacteria bacterium
CGGCAATATCACTTTCGCTGTTTTTTCGGCTTCTTCACCATTTCTTGCGACAACAATCCGATGTCCGGTATCAGCCAGGATACTTTCTAATATTTTAATTTCAACAATACTATCATCTACAATTAATATTTTAGCCATACCTTCACTTGACACTATTTCTTCTTTGCTCGGCGAATATATTCATTCATTTTTTCAACGACAGCTTTCTCAATCCTTTTATCAAGGCTTTGCATCAATTTCCCGACTTCAGTTTTGATCAATTCCTGTACTTTTTGCTCAAATTGTTGCTCGAACATGCGTGACACTTCTTCTTGAGCCATGGTTCTCAACACATCTTCGGGAACCTGAGCGACCTGAGATGTTGGAGCCGCACTTGGAGCGGCAGCGACAGGTTCTGACCCGGCTGCTGGAACGGCGGCAGCAGGTTGAACTGGCGCCCCCTGGGGGGCAGCTGATGGAGCCTCCTGCGATTCCAGAGTTTGATGAATTTTGGTCACGAGTTCTTCTGGCTGAAACGGTTTGGTGATATAATCCGTCACTCCGAGTTGGTTCACAAACTTATCTCCAACTTTATCACCTTTTGAAGTCACAAGAATCACCGGAATTTGCCGGAGTTTTTCATCCTTTTGCAAAATACGACACACCTGAAAGCCGTTCATTTTCGGCATGACAAAATCAAGCAGAATAATATCGGGCTTAATTTCTTTCGCTTTATTAATCCCATCTAAACCATCTGACGCCGTGGAGACTTTAAATCCCTCAGCGGTTAAAATCATTGTGACTAATTTCCGGACAACGGAACTATCGTCAACTGAGAGCACTTTGATCGGTTCTTCACGTTTTCTCGCAGGTCTTTGGGTTCCCGCTGATCCGACGGCTTTGGGTTTTGCTTCAACTGCTGCTTGAATTCTGGTTTTTACAGTCTCTTCCTGAATGGGTCGCTGCAAGACACCCCCAAAATTTGACAGTGTCGAAACGTCTCCATCCACGCTAGCCTCATCACTCAGGACAAGCACGGGAGTCGACCGGACATGGTCATCAGCCAGGAGCGATTTACACACTCCCAGCGCTTGTAATTGGGAGATGTCCCTCTCAACTACCACTGCTAAGGGTCTGATCATGCGAGAAATTGCTACCCCATCTAGGCCATTACGTGCGATGACATGTTCGTATTCATTATTTTCTAAAATACGCTTAAACTCTTCTTGAGTTGCTACATCCTCTGCAATAACTACTATAGGCTTACTCATAATCTATAGCCCTCTTTCGCCCCAATCTGGATCTTCTGGTTATCTCATCATATATGGATAGGGTCTTTCAGGAGATCCCTCCCTGGACATAATATCTCTATGAAATTTCTATTGTATGAGTTTTATCGTTTTTGTCAAGAACAAATAATTTCCTGTAGCGAGATTTCAAGAAGTATCTCATAAAAACTTTCTGTTCTCTCCCATAGGAACATGCACATTTTGCGAATTCTGTCACTCGATGTTCAAATTTTTGAGACCGTATTCTGTAAAAACATAGTCATTCCTGCCTGCGCAGGAATGACAGAAAAAACTTGAACATTGAGAGTTACAATTTCTTCGTTCTGCCAACATTTTCCTCCTAACGTGTATTGACGTTTGATAAAGAAAAAAAGTTTGGTTGAAGGGAAAGCACTTTCAGGACACAATTTCGAGCGATTGTAAACGTTTCATACCCCAATACATTGGAATTACCGTCACACCAAAACTTAACAGAGAGACAAGCGTGTATGAAAGATATAACCCCATTTCTCCTCCTCCACTAACCCGTCGAAAGAGCTGTTGAGAAAAATAGATGTAAACCGGCCAGGCTTCCAAGACAATCGTCACTCCAATGTAAAGTAAACTCAAAATCATATAGAGAACACCACCAATGCTCATCGCGATTTGAGCAGGATTTTCGTTGATAAATTTCGGATAAATCGCCCCCAGTCCAACGCCCAACCCGGTTAGACCAATCGTCATCAAAAAAATGGTCACTGTTGAAAGGAACATCATATATCCACTCACCTCAAGCAAGATATTCGAAATGATAATGAGGGTTTCTGCAAGAAGTAATAATGGGAACAAAAAAATAAAGAATTTTTCAAGTAAAAATCGTCTATAGCTGACTGGCGCAGCATGAATTACCCAAAAACTTTGCCCTTCAAGGCTGGTACTCGGATAGACAAAACGCGCTCCAATTGAAGCCAAGACAAATCCGGCCAACCCCAGATTTAAAAAAGAGATAAGGTTTTTTAAATAAATTGTCCGTAATGGCAAACTTTTAATATTGAAAAAATAGATCAGCAATAATGCTGCAAGCATTAATAGTTGTGACCACTGGGTCGTATCTCGCCAAAACAATTTAATATCTTTAATAAATAAGGCACGGGTAGTCGGGTGTAAAAAAGAAAGCGATTTTAATATCCTCTCGGTCAACGTTCCGCGTTTGATCGTTTTTACTGTTCGAGATTCGGATGTTCCGGTCCAACCTGTATAATAAATCTTTTTTGCCAGGGTGAACGTCAAAACATACACACAAGCTGCTGTCAACAAAAGCCAGAGAAGATTCCAAAACGCCTGCAAAGGGGTTTGTTCAAGCAGCGACATTAACATCTCGGCCCCCCATGTGCTCGGTAAATACGGGGCAGTCGGAATCCTATTATTTTGGATATACGACAGGAGCTGATTCATGCCTATCTCGCTGACCAATTGTTC
>WJKH01000011.1 GCA_014729235.1 Candidatus Dojkabacteria bacterium
TAATTAAGGTATGCCAAGAAAGTCAAGTTCAAAAAGACGAGCAGGTTCTCGAAATTCCAGCCCCTATTCAAAAAAGTCTTTTATCGCAAAAATATCAGACTCCACGAATCGCCGTGAGCCTGCGACTTTTAGCGCATTTCCCCGGGGTATAGGCTTTAGCGGACAGGATGTCGGAGAGGAAATTGTTCTTGTATTACGCAGGCATCCGATTACACTTTTCACATATTTTACAACGGCATTTACGATATTGGTTGTGGGTGTGTTGGCATATGTTTTGGCACCGGAATTCTTTCTAATCGAAAATATTGAGTTGCTGTCGATTACGATACTTCTGGGCACAATAATCCTGGTTTCCTCTGTTATTTTCGATACTTTTGTAAAGTGGTTTTATGAGGTCAGCATAATTACGACTCAGCGGATAGTAAATGTTTCCTTTGATACTGTTGCATTCCACAATGTAGCAGAAGCCCAGCTTGAGAAAGTTGAGGATGTTTATCACGAAGCACCGGGTCTGTGGAGTACGGTTTTTGATTATGGAGATGTATTTATTCAGACGGCGAGTGCACAGCCTGAATTTAAATTGGCGGCAGTACCACGGCCTAGAGATGTACAAGATACAATTTTTGATTTGCTTGAATTGAAACAGGCCGGAGAGATCTAGGATTTAATTAAATCTTAAGTATGTGATGATAGACATGCTGGATATAGGATTAATAGTGAAAATTTTTGTCGGTTTGGTCCTGATTTTCTACATATTCTGGGCTATTATGCTATTTCTTCGTGTTCGAATTCTTTCGGATACTATTCACACAGGATTTAATGGTGTGGTAAAATTTTTGACAGTGATGCACACGTTTTTGGCAATTACGGGTGCGTTGGTTTTGATGGCTTTCATAATTCTAATATAAAAGGGTTGGACATTACAGCTGCCTTGTCCATAAATGATTTGTATTATCATAATTAATTCGCTACAATGAATTGCTATGGAATTCAAGCAATATCTTGCTAAAGGGGTAAATTTGTTTCGTTACTCATCAACCAATGAGGATTTCATTCGGCGCAAAGGGCGCATTTTTTGTTTTTTGAGTGTATCCGGGAGCAATAAAGAAAAGTTTGGCAACATTAATAAGACAATCTGGGACACTGTAATAGATGAGTATTCTCAGGCCAAAAGTACCAGGGTTGTTGAATCAATTAAAAACGCTTTGAAAGAAGGCGCGCGGATTTCACGCGATTTGTTAAAAAAAGATAAAGACTACAAGGATACCGGAATTGATTTGAGTTTTACAATAGTAGTAGAGGCTGAGCGGAGGATTTATATCGGGCGATTTGGAAATCATGAAATCCTTGCCTGGCACAACAATCGGTACATAAACATTTCACAGCATCTTGAGAAGAACAGAGTTAAGGTCGCAAGCACCGTACTTGGAGCAAAAGACGTGCTTTTAGTTGCTACAGAAGAATATGGTAAAAAACTGTTAAAATCTGATTTCTCAATGGACACTCTGGATAGAGTTGCGGAAAAAGAGACTGAGGGGCAGGGTTTAGCCGTTTTATCCAGGACCAAGCTTGAGAAAAGCGAAAAACCCAGAACCGAGGATAAGCTTGTAGAGGAGAGTAAAGCTGAAAAGAAAAAGGAATCCGATGCCGAAGACGAGCCGGAGATAGAAGACCTAAGTAATGCTGAGAAACTCGATGATACCCCTGGGGGTATAAAGAAGGTCGATACGGTGGATATAATGCAGAATTCGGAGGAAGATGAAGAGGCGATTCCAATTGTTGAGGATCTAGGTGTTGCTTCAAATGTTAAATCAGCTTTTGTTTCAGACCGAGAGTCAGATGAGGAGCACGGTGAGTCGACTGTTGATCAAGATTCTGAAGCGTCTGGTGATTCTGAAGGTTTAGGTGACGCTGACGATGCTGATAAACATTCTGTTGCTACTCATTTGCCTGACAAACAGAAATCGGTGAGCCCGGATTCAAATAATAAAAAACCTGAGAGTAGCGATAATTCAAATGAGACTAACGCCTCTAAAGAATCAATCTTTGCTAGAATCCTTGGAGGCTTCAGAAAAAAAGACTCCTCAAAAGATGTTGGCAAGGATAATGAAAATCAGAAGTCTGCTGCCTCACAGAAAAAATTAGGTCATGACTCACAGATTAGTATAGATGAAATTGCACAGAGACAAAAAGAAATTTCCGAATCAGAGAAAAGTTCAGCTCATGGCGCTAATAGTAATAAGACTGATAAGCCTGCAAAAAACGGGAAGAGCTCAGTAGACCAGAGGTCTCCTAAAGTCCCACAAAATAGGCTTAAGCAAGCCGTAACAATGTTTGATAAGGTAATCAGCTTTATCGGACTTGTTTTTCAGAAACTTGGAGCTGTTATTATGGCAATAGTTCATTTCTTGATGGGTGTGGCAGGTCAGAAGTATGGCAGACAGCCGTGGTATAAAAAGTGGTCAGCAAAATTAAGTCAGGCAAAAATTCGGATGGGGGCAAGTCCCGGGAATATTAAAGTAGTCGGCTATCAAGAGGCAGAACGGCGTAAAAAACTTATTGGGACAATAGTTCTTGGGCTGATACTGGTAGTATTATTTATTTACGGCTATCGATTTGCTCAGAGAAAGAAGCAGGAGAGAGAGCTGCATATTGACGTGGTTTCAAAAGTTGAGCAGGCTCAGGGTCTGGTTGATGAAGCTGACAGGCTTGCCAGGAGTGATCCTGCAACTGCTCAAAGTAAATTGGATGAGGCAGATCAATTGGTGTCTGAGGCGCAAGCTAAAGCAGAGAGAGAAGATGACAAAAATCTTATCACCGAAGTTGAAAGTCAGATGTTGAAGGTGGATGATGAGATCAATCTACGATCATCGCTTCGTGAATCTGATGAGAATATAGCTGTCTATATGGATGGGAAGCTTCGTTTTGGGGATCAGTCGAATCCAACTGATATTTCTATTGCGCAGCTCAATGTAACAAATGAATACTTATTTGTTGGTGATAGTGGTGAGTCAGCTGTATACCGGATTTCTTTATCAAATGACACTATAATCAGGATTCCTGATGCACTTGAACTGATTACTGAGCCAAAGTATGTTAGTGCCGGTCTCGGCGGTGTGTTTGTTTATGATACAAGCGAGGGTGTAATCAGCTCCCTTTTTGACAATGAAAATAAAAATCAAGATTTTACCAGAGTAGATGGTTCTGGTCTTGATGCTGATGCTCTGGAGGAGAAAGATGTCTCTTCACTCATAATACTCACGGTCTATGACAATATTTATTTGCTGAGTCAGAACGATGAGGCAATTTTGAAGAGTAATCCGCGAACTGCTGGTAATTATGCTTTGCCATGGAAGTTTTTAGAGGAGCCGTATTTGGCTGATGGTACTGATCTCTTTGCTGATGACGAATATGTTTATACTACATCTAAAAGTGAGGGAATAAAGAGATACAAGTCCCAGGGCGGTGTTTTGGTTGAATTCCCTGTTAGTGTTGAGGGGCTAAATAAGCCGCTTGAAGATGTGACTTGTGGATTTTCTTCATCGCTAAATGAAAATGTGTATGTTTATGATGCTGCTTCCAAGCGGATTATTGCTTTTGACCGTTTGGCTGAAGATGGCAAGCTAATTATGGATCGTCAATATGTTTATCGCGGGGATACTCAAGGGGCTTTTTCCGATGTAAAGGACATTGTAGTTGATCAGGATGACGAGTATCTGTATCTGCTTGATGGTGTGCGGATCTGGCGAATTGAATTGTAATTGGTGTTTGAGATTGGCCAATTATCCTTTTGGTAGAGCTTCCTGGGAAATTGGCAGCGGCCGGGATTAGATTTTGCAGAGATGACTCGATTCTTGCTATTAGAATAACGTTTTTCTTGACGACCGGAACGATAGAATAAATAAGACATAATTTATATCTTCAGTATCATTTCCCATTGGACAAGACTGTTTATGGACATAGGGTAACCACTTCATGTAAAATATGTTGTGAGAGACAATTAAATTTTTAAAGTTAAATTAAATGAAAAAAGCCAATAAAGCTTTGTCATTAGCTGTTGTGGCGGTTGCTGCAGGAGTAGTATTAAGTGCTTGCGGAGCGAAACCGGAACCACAGCCTGCAGGGGAAGAGACCGGGACACAGACTCCAGTGTGCGAAGAATTCGCAATGGATGGTTATGTTTCGGCTTCTGATGAGGATGCTACAATATCAATATCATACCCTGAAGATAAGATGGAAGTAACAAGCCAGAGCATGGGTACTGTTCACCTTCTTACAAAGGAAGTTGTGCCAGGAGAACTTCCAACTTCAGCAATGGCCTTGACAGCATTTTATTTTGAGGGCGGTCCGAGCCTTAAGCAGAATGTTGATTCTGTAGTAGAAGGATTAAAAGCTCAAAGTGAATTTACTCTAATTAGTCGCGAAGAGACAACTCTTTCCGGATTGCCTGCTGAGAGATTGGAATATGAGTATGAAGCCGGTGATGACGAGGTACGAGCAACTCAGGTAATTACGATTTATCCTGAAGGTGAGATGGTAGTATATCTGACATTTAATCGCGATCCTGCAAGAGAAGATTTAGCAGAGGTAGGAAACAACATCATCAAATCCTTTTGTATTGAAAAGTAGGGATAATTGCCGGTTACCGGCTTCAATTGAGTAGTTCCGAAAGCCAGTGTTTTGTGCTTGATGTCTTTCTGAACTTGGGCCTGGAGCGATAAGTTTTGAATTTCGAAACTCACATTATATTAGTTAGGTCATAAGTCTGGAGATACATGAAGGCGATAGTTAATAAGAAGGCTAGACACAATTATGAGGTGCTTGAGCGACTTGAGGTTGGAATAGTACTGACAGGTGCAGAGGTAAAATCGGTTAAATCCGGTCAGATCGTACTTGGTGAGGGGTTTGTTCAAGTGCATAACGGTGAGTTGCTGCTTGAAAACGTAGAGATCCCAAAGTATAGATATTCAAGCCAGGAGGATTATGAGCCTAGGCGGACTAGAAAATTACTGGCAAAAAAGCGCGAGATTGAAAGGTTGGATGGGAAATCAAAGCAGGGTGGGCTGACTATTGTTCCTCTTCGGGTTTACACGTCTCATGGATTGGTGAAGTTGGAGGTTGGTTTATGTCGCGGGAGAAAGAGGTATGAAAAGAAGGATCGTGAAAAGAAGCGTGATATGGACAGGGAGTTTCATAGGCAAAAGCGTGCTTTAGGGGTGAGTTGATAGAGGGCTTTTGCTTTATAGGATGTTTTTCGGATCAGATTCTGAGCCGGAGAGATTTCCAATCCAATGAACATCGCATTTTAGCTCACTCCTGAAGTACTTGGAACGTTGTGAGGGTCATTTCTCATACTCGAAAGAGCATCCTCTTGGGCTGCTGCCGCTTCTCTATACAAATCAATAGCACCTTGAAGATCATTTTCTACGCGGAACACTTCCAGCTCATTAGCTCTGTGTGCACAGTCTTGTAGAGAAGGGGGAATTCCAAATTCTTCGCCGAAACTGTCAATTTCAACATGTCTATCAGACGGCAAATTAGACGATTGGTTTGCAAGCACTCTCCGATCATACATCGCAAGACGAATATAGAGTGGGTACTGATGACCAGCGTTTTCTTGGGATATGTTAGGGTGAAGTAACATCTGGGTTGTTAGATCCCCAATGAAACGGGTCATCGATTCGCGATTTTCTGCGCGAGGAGGGTAAATTTTAGGTCCGGCATCGCGTTGTGGATAATTGCTTAGCATGATAGTAAATTATAACACTTTTTGCTGTGTATTTCTATGCGTAGAGGTTTAATTTGCAAATTAGAAGTGATATAATATAATGCTGGAAGTATTAAGCTTTTTATTAGTGGTCATGCCTACAAATTCATCATCAAAACAAGAAATTATTAGGGGATCAGGCGTAGAGACAGCCCCTGCTTCTGTCTTGTCCGAGATTCCAAAGTATATCCTCAATGCTGGAATTATGTCCCCAGAGGAGTGGAATCAGCTTTCATATGATCATAAAGTGGCCTTAGCTAAGGAAGCTTATGGTGATAATTGGGAGCAAAAAATCCAAGCTGAAAAGTCTTTTGAGCAAGGCGGGGGAAGGTCTTCCTCTGAGACGGTGAAGTCAACTACAATTGAGAGTGCTCCAAGCAAAGAAGATATTGAACTTGATGAAGTTAGAGCGGAATTTGAACGTGCGAAGTCTGAATTAGGTAGTATCGAAAGGGGGGAAGCAGCGGCAGCCGGGAATGCTTCTACAGAATCCGTTGATAATGCTGGGACCGTAAAGTTATCTCAAGAAGAGAAACGACAAGTTTTTACCGAGAAAGGCGGCACTCACAATCTTGGAATTCCGAATTTCTTTGGATACAATCCGCCTCCTCAATTTTCCAATCGAGTGCATTCACTCGCTGATAGTGGTGATGTTACAGAGTCAAAGACCTGGCTCGCTGCTCTTATTCGGAAAATTTGGATGTCTATGCATACTGAGTAAAATTTCCGAAGAATAAGGCATTTAAATTTTGACCACTTACAGATTCCCTTGTTTTTGGTGCAAAGAAACTGCATTTATGCTATTCTAAATAACAATGAAAAACTTACTGCCAATAGAAAAAGCTTATGGGCAAACAATAGGGCCAAGACCTCCTGAAACGATTACTCCTGGCTCGCAAACAGTCCAGCCTTCAGAGACAACTACGGAAGTTCGTTATGAAGACGATGCTTTTGCTGCATTGAATCGATTAAAGTATATCAGAATTCCCTGGGTTTCAATATTGATAGGTATTGCAGCGCTTTTTACACTTGGATTCTTGATTTATCTGTATGCAAAATCTCTTAAGAAAAAGGATCAGGATGATAAGTCGAAAGATGGCGTGCTGTTTGAAGTGCGAGTTCCCAGAGGTAATGAGCTTGAAATCGGTGTTGCGGAAAAGATGTTTGCAAATCTTTATGGTATTGGGGGTAGCGGAGATGGAATAAAAAAGTGGGTTACTGTTAAGAATTGTATCAGTTTTGAAATTGTGGGCTTGCCGGGTGAAATTCGGTTTTATGTTTATTGTCCAAAAAAATTAGCAGATCTTGTTGAAAAACAGATTTTAGGTTCGTATCAGGACGCAGAGGTTACTGTTGCGAAAGAATTCAATATATTTCATCCGGATTCCAAGGTAGCTTATGCAAGCCTAGTTACTACAGATGAGTCGTATTACCCAATTAAGGTTGCGGAGGATTTTACAGGGGATCCTATGGCAAATGTCCTAAGTTCACTCAGTAAGCTCAAAGAAGGGGAGGGAGTTATGATTCAGCTTGTTATCTCTCCTGCTGATAATTCCTGGCAAAAGAATGGCAGGAAATTTGTAGAGAAAGTTGAGAAGAATAATGCTGATCCTGAGAAAGATAGAATTCATGTCAGTCAGGAGCAGATGGAGGGAATCAGTCGTAAAACTTCAAAACTTGGCTTTAATAGTGTGATTAGAATTGTTGCAAGTGCTTCGAGCGAAGAGCTGGCAAATATGCATGTTAATAATATCCTTGGTGCATTTGAACAGTATTCCAATCCCGGAATAAATGAGGTTAAAAAAGAAAAATTCAATAGACTTAATGAACGTGTGTTTATGCATAATGTAATTCATCGTCAGATGCCTCTTGAGCCTATTGTTTCTTTCGTCAAGCCAAAGAATGGGACTTCGTCAATCTTGAATGTAGAGGAGCTTGCCGGCATCTACCATTATCCAAATAAAGACGTGGAGACTCCAAATATTAACTGGTTGCTGGCTCGTGAGCTTCCCGCTGCCAACTGGATTAGTTCTGACATTGATTCCAAAGACACTATCTGGCTTGGCAACAATATATATCGTGCACAGGTGAAGCCTATCTGTTTTAAGCGGGATGATCGTCGCAGGCATGCCTATATCGTTGGACAAACAGGTTCTGGTAAGTCATGGTTATTGGTGAGGATGCTGGTTCAGGATATTTATAATGGGGATGGTGTGTGTTTTGTGGATCCGCATGGTTCAACTGCGGAGATGTTGCTTCGCAGGATTCCTCATGAGAGGGCGGAGGATGTTATCTATTTTAATGCTGCTGATTTTGATCGGCCTATGGGATTTAATATCATGGATTTTCGCAATGAACATGAAAAGCACATGATTATTAATGGCTTTCTGGACTTGCTTAAGAAGATGTTTGATCCGAATAATCAGGGTATTGTTGGCCCAATTTTAGAACGATCTATGAGAAATGCTATGCTTACGGCCATGAGTAAGCCGGGTTCGTCACTGCTGGAGGTTTTGCGAATTCTGATGGATCCTGATTGGGTTAAAAAAGAATGGCTTCCTCATGTCAAAGATGATCTTGTTAAGCGTTTCTGGACAGATGAGGTGGATAAGACAACTGATTTTCATAAGTCTGAAAAATTGGGATACATCACTTCAAAATTAGACCGTTTTGTAACAAATCTAGCTATCAGAAATATTATTGCTCAATCTGAATCTTCTTTTGATTTTAGAGAGGCGATGGATTCAGGAAAAATAGTTATTGTAAATCTCGCAAAGGGTTTGATTGGTGATTTTAATGCCCAATTTCTGGGTCTATTGCTGATTCCAAAGATTGTTTCTGCTGCCCTGAGTCGTGAAGATATCCCCGATGAAGATTTGCGTAAAGACTTTTTCTTTTATGTTGATGAGTTTCAAAATTTCGCTACCGACGAATTTGCTTCAATCTTATCTGAGGCCCGTAAATACAGGCTTAATCTAACTGTTGCCAACCAGTATATTTCACAGCTGTCCGAAGACATTAAAGGAGCTGTTTTTGGAAATGTAGGTACGCTGATGATAGGTCGTGTCGGTCCGGAGGATGCTGACTTTCTTGAGTCTCAATTTCAGCCTCATTTAGGGAAAAATGATTTGCTTAATCAGCCGAATATTCACTATTATGTAAAGCTGATTGCTGATGGTAAATACCCCGGGCCTTTTTCAATGGATCCTGCCTGGGGTAAGCGTTATCCTCAATCCGGTTTTGATGTGCCTGAGAATGAGGAAATTGCTGATTTGATCAAACAATTGTCACGTTTACGGTATGGCCGTGATGTTAATGTAGTTCAGGAGGAGATTAATAAGCGTGCTCAACTATCGGTTGACACTAGTAAGTCGGATAAGAAGATGGGTGGTTTGCCGCCACTGGGTTTGAAGTAGGGTTAGCTTGTTGTAGGCACGTGTTCTTCTTGCTTTTTTAATCAATTTTCAAGCGATTTTTAGGCGATTTCTAGTCCGGCCTCAAATATAGCTGCGCCTGGTTTATCTGTGTCCAGCATTGGATTTTTGGTACACGCTCAATTGAGTCACGAAGATTTCCAGTTTTTCCAATTCTTGCTTACCAATACTAGAACGATTCCGGCCAGAATAATGATTAGAATAACGCCCTGACCTGTATTCGCCATATTTGTAAATGAATTGTCATACTTATCTTTTGATCCCATTTCAATCTCAGCCAGTTCCTTTTGTTCATCAGTCTCGACATACATTAGAGAAGTGTATGGGACTAGAATCTCATTTTCCAGCCCGATTTGATAAATCTCATCGCCTGTTTCAATTCTGCTTCTGTTGGAAAAATCGTAGTTGAAGAAATTCGTGAGTTCTTTTGCTTTTTCCATAGCAGCAAGCTTGGAGTATTGGCAGTTTTTGCAGACTTTGGTTTTATCGTTGAATATTGTTATGTCTTCAACTGTTTCAGTCAGCTTAAATTGGTTTGGTATCTTGTCAGGCATAGATTTTGCTTCAATCAAAATGCTTGGGTTGGCGTCCTCGTTAATTAACCATAAACTGAAATCATCAATTGTGAGTTGACCGCTGCTCAAAGCTAAATGATTGCTCTGCAAAATATCCTGCAGGGAAAGATTTATAACAATTTGATCCAAAATCTCCGACATTGTTGAAGAATTTTCCAGCTCTTCTGAAGTGATTGTATGAATATTTCCGTTGTTATTGTCTATGAAATTAAGAAAGGTCGACTCAAATGCAGGATTTTGTGCTTTTGTGAGTTGTGCTACTGGTTCGGCTGAATCAGGCAGCTCAGAGGGGTCAGATGGTTCAGTTGAATCAGGCGTTTCCGGTGAATTCAGAAATTCATAAATATTCTCTGACCTGGTTGAAGTTTCTATGATAGGCGTGGAAATTTGGATAACATTTAATGAGAGAAGATCGGTTTTTGCAGGCATTGATATCCCGTTGATTGTCCTCTCAAAGGTGTCTTCATAATAAGCGTCTTCAAATTCAAGATCGGCGGTCGCATCTGTGATATAAATGACATGCAGTCGCTGTCCAAAGATTTCCGGCTGTTGAAATAGGGTGGAAAAGGCAAGTTTTCGATTTGTATAGCCGAAGAAATCATTTTTGGTAATGTTTTGCAATTCATTTTCCGGAATTTCGTAAACCCCGTTATCCATTCCATAAATTTTGGGAGAGATCCCTTTTTCGACAAGTTCATTGTATATCAATTTGATAGTTTCAACTTTCTTGAGAGAGTTCCGCATGCTGTATGAAGTATCAATCACCAGTAGAGTGTTTGCGTAGGCTCCCTGTTTTCGTGAGGCTATCTCAGCTGTGATTTCGGCCCATATGTAGTCTGCAGAAGGTTCTTTGCTGACTTTTATAGTTGTTGGAGTATCTTCTGCAGATGAATTTTGTGAAACTTCATTTCGATCCAGGATGCTGTTTAAGTTACTTACATAAATGCCCAGCGTTTCGGGATTGTTTAATTCTTTATCTGTAGGGTAGGCGATATAAGATATCTTGACTGTGTGAGTTGAATTTCCGGGTACCGGAAAGACTTTTAGGTGATAAAAATCTTTTGTTACGGCTGTTAAAATAGTCGGGTCCAGCGGCATGGCTTTCTGCAATTCTGCTTGGTACACTTTCTCAGCGACATTTCTTGGGTGTAATTGCGCAGAGTACTGGTTTTCCCCGCTTCCGACTGTCAGGCCGGTAATGATTGAGTTGCACGGCAGTTTGAATTTTAGTTTATACTGTCCATCGAGATTGGTTGGCTTATCAACCTTCAGTGTAACTGTTGACTCTATACTTTTTGCACCTATCTTTCGGATATTTTCAGAAAAGCTTTGAACAGTGAGATCCTCGTCATAAGTCTTTTCGGAATAAAGTTTTGTATAAAAGGCTGTGCCAGTAGAAAAGCCTGTTTTTAGAGGGGTGAGGTCACAGTTTTCGCAATCAAATACAGATTTCTTAAAAAGGTCTCTGAAAGCCAATTTTGACCTGAAAGCCTCATCCGGCATTAGGAAGCTTAACAAGTGAGTGTAGGGGACTGTAAATCTATCAACTAATTTCAATAATCTGACACAGTTATTTGAGCTAATGATTGATTCTTCATTACTTCTGAAACAACCAACTCTCCGAGGAAGTATTATCATAAGTTCGGTTAACTGGTCCGCCGTCAGTATGAGTGAGAAATCTGAGTCATCGTAAGTTTCCCTGTCCCATTCAGTCTTAAATACGGTTTCTGCTGCTGCAGGATTGTATTTCTTGGCGATTTCTCTCTTAACTTCTCTTTTCTCGTCGTATTCTTTTGTGCTGATTAGGTTCACAAGAGTCGGGTGATCAAATGATTGAAGGACAGGATCATAGTGCTCATTAAAGTACGTTATTCCAATTCCGATCAGTAGAATTGAGATTATAGTTCCAGCAAAAATTCTCCAGTCATAGTTGTTACGATGCTGGATCACGCTTTTTATGGCAAGGTATAAAGGCAAAACAAAGGTGAAGAGTAGGATAACTAAGCTGGCTAAAAAGGGAACCAGTTCTCTATACGGTAGCAAGGACGTTTCCCGAACATCAATGTTGAATGATAATGGAAGTAGTGAGATGATTATGAATACAATGTACCCGAAGGGGATTGCTATAACCGAGAAGAAGTACAGGGTAATTATCAGCTGTGAAGAATCAGCGAAACTTCTAATACCTTTTCCATATTTTTTGAAATTGACTTTTTTAATAAAAGTGCTCAGTTTATTGACAAAATTTGGTTTCTTAATTTTGTTTAAGAGTCTGAATTCACTTGTTATTAGAAGTCTACCGATTATTGCCAGGTAAAATATTAGCAGGATTAGTATGTTGCCGAAATTGTCCCAGGTCTGAAGAATAGAAAATATACTCAAGATTAAAATAGGATTTTGCTCTGCAAACAAGATTTTCAATACGGAGGTTTGCATATTTTTCCGCACATAACAGTGGCAAATCACAAAAGCACTTAAGGCGTACGGAAGAATTATCAGCGGAAGGCTCAAAGCTAACCCAATAATGTAAGGGAGATGCAGGGTTTGATTCCCGGCATTGATTCCATATGTTGAAATATCTGAAACTGTAGCGTATATCATAGCTGAAGTTCCGTAGAGTATTAGTCCTTGTGAAGCCCAAAATATTATATGAGATACAATCTTTTTAACTTTCCGGACCGTTTCCCGGGTAATTTTAAGTTTTTTCATAAAAACTGCAATATTAAATTAAAAATTAATGAGAGTTACGAAATTCAAAGTCGCCTTTTTGCTAGTATTCTGGTGATCAGAAGAGCTCAAAAAGAATCAAGGACTGCCTGCTCAATTCTTTTTGAATAACAAATATGAGGGTACGTTCAATATTCTTTGATTCTTTCAGTTCAGGTACTGTCTACCCGCTGTGACAATATTGTATACGATCTTAATGGTTTTTAGAAACAGTAATCTCTTTGCAGTTACAATCAGTATTGATGTATAATACTCTTAATTCCAGGGGTGTAAGGGGGATTAGCCAGACAAGGAAGCAGAGTTTATGGAGTTTCTATTGCGAATGCCCACTCGAAGTGATTGTCCATTTACAATTAGGGGGATGTAGCTCAGGTGGTTAGAGCACCGTTCTTATAAAGCGGCGGTCGGCGGTTCAAGTCCGCCCATCCCCACCACAAATATCATAGCCACAAAAGAAAAAGGTCACTGCCAAATGCTGTTCTTCGGAAATATTGTCCTGCGAAACCTATCTATAAAGCCTCAAGCTTTTTTTCTTCCTCAGGCTTATCGGACTTAACAAGATTGAGGTATTTTTCTGTCGTTGAAAGGCGCTTGTGGCCGACAATTTTGGACACAGTGACCAGACTTACCCCATTGGCTAGATGATGTGCTATGAAAGTGTTTCTCAAGTCATTGACCTTTGCTGTTTTAATTCCGGCCTTTTCAAAAGCTTTATCAATAGCGGTACGGATGTTTCGGATGAGTAATGGCCGACCGGTTTTAGTGATAAATAGATGATCATCATCACTCTCTGGCCGCACTTCAAGATATTCTTGAATCGCCTTGTATGCTGATTGGTTTAATGGAACCTTTCTTGAAGGGTGGCTGCCGTGTTCGCGAATGTATAGATACTTGATCTTATTGTCGCTAGAGTCACGAATGTCTTCGAGGTAGAGATTTGCCAGCTCACTTATTCTGATGCCGGTTTGGAGAAGTATTTCGACGATTGAGAAAAGGCGAACATCGGCTCTGCACACATCTCTAAGTGCTCGATATTCCATCTCGGTAAGCACTCTTGGAGGCTTAATCTCGATTTTGGGATGTGATAACTTATCAGCAGGATTATCATCAATCATGTTTTCGCGAGTAAGAAATTTGTAGAAAGTTCTTATACTGTTAATTTTTCTGGATACACTCTTAGGGGTGTAATTTTGTTCCTGTAGTGATTTCTTAAAGGCTTGGAGATCTTCTAAAGAAATACTATTAATATTCGTTATTCCCTTTCGGGAGAGGAAGTTTAGCAATTGTTCAATATCTTTCGAGTAGGCTATAACTGTAGATTTTGATTTACTTCTTTGCTTTAATGAATTTACAAAACCATCGTGAATCTTTTTGTATCCGGGGTCTTTTACATCTATCATAGTGTTAAAACGATCTGTCAATTTAGCCTACAGTCAATACTATAGTGATTATATCACGGGGTCGAATGTCGGTCAATAAGTTTAGCTATGGGGTAGATGTAAGTCGGTAGAATGCGTTTTGTGCATATTTTTGCATGGGCACCAGGATTGCAAAACCCTCTTGCCGATGATAATATCAATTTATGGCAATAATTCAGTTTAAAGAGAGCCGAAAAGCTCAATCCAAAATTACTGAACAATCCAGAACTCCAAAGGCAGTTCGATTGGGGCTTCAGATAGTATTTATTATAACATCTTTCTTTCTGCTGTATAACGTTGCAAAATCAATTTACCAAACTAACTTCAAGCTACAGATTCTGCAGCAGGCTGAAAAGGAAGTGGAGGGTCTACGATTGGAAAACATTGATTTGGTAATGGAGAGTGATAGAGTGATTGAGGATGAGTATATTGAAGCTGAGGCGAGAAACCGGCTAAACTACGGTCTGGATGGCGAAATTCAGCTAGTTATTCCGGATGAGTTGGTGAATGCTGAGCTTGAAGAGGACCTGGTTCATGCTGATTCAAGGAGTGTTTTGCAGGAGTGGTTGGACTTTTTGGTGATTGGACTGTAGATTGTGGTTTAAAGATAAGGGAATTTCTCAACTATTATCTCAATATTTGTTATATTTTGATAAAAATTGTATAATACCCCAAGTTTAGCCGGTACGTTTGTTTAGTGATGACGCGGGATGGAGCAGCGGCAGCTCGTCAGGCTCATAACCTGAAGGTCGTCGGTTCGAGTCCGACTCCCGCAATAATAAAGAATTCCATGATAATTTTAGTGTAATTTGCCTAAATGGCAGAGACAGATCAGTTTGCTAAAGGCATGAA
>WJKH01000086.1 GCA_014729235.1 Candidatus Dojkabacteria bacterium
GCCCAAATTATATTGTCAACGGAATAATTCTGAACAAATGCAACTAGCTGTTGGAAATCGTTCTGCTCTACCTCCTGCAGATTTACATCCGAGACCTTATCTGTAATTTTATACTGAATAACACGATAAAATTTATTGTAGACAACTTCAATCACGTAGGATTTGATATTGTTGACAATAATTAGAGCAACCTGCAGTCCCGTTAACAAAAGTAAAAGTCGAAAGGATTCTGTTTGAAAAAATGACTGAAGATCAAATTGGTTCCAGTTGGTAAGAATCTTAACAGTTTCATCAATAAAACGGCCGCCGATTCCAATTGAAGCCATTTCAATCACAGTTATAAGGATAAATGTCACATCTTTTATGGCTGCTTCAATCGGGCTCCAGCTATAAACCATGAATATAGCCTTAAAAAGCTTGGGGAGTTTGATTTTTCCAACTCTGTCTTCAGTCTGTTCGTGTTTCATACTCTTATCAATATACTAGAAAAGGCTGCAGAAGTTAATATCCCGATATCTCTACCCGCAGAAACGCCCATAATAGCAGAATACAACTGGTACATTTTTCACATGCGCCTAACTACACTTATTGGAATTTGACAATACCGTGCCAAAGCTAAAAATACGGGGCCCACGCACGTCCAATGACGCACATGGGCCCTAAAACCAACTCAATCAAACAAGTTTAACATCACAGAGTAACTCCTGGATCACCAATCCTCCATAAATGGACGTTTTACTCGGTTGATAATGAATCTCGTGATAAGCAGACCTTTAGTCTACCTCAACAGAAATCTTTTTGGGCTTGGCTTCCTCACTCTTTGGGAGAACAATCTCCAACATACCATCGCTGAAAGAAGCTTTGGCCTTATCAGATATCACTGAAACAGGCAAATCTACAGACCGAGTAAAAGACATAACCTGAATCTCTTTGCGATAATACTTCTTATCTTTATTATCCTCTTCTGACTCTTTTTCAACATTGCCCTTGACTGTAAGTCGACCGTTTTCAATACTAATATCGATCTTATCCTTTGGGAAACCGGCAATCTTAAGCTTTACGACGATATTATCCTTCTCTTCATACATATCCATTTCGACTTCGTTCCACTCAGCTAAATCATCTGAGTCAAGGTCGAAAAAGTCTCGAGGAACCATTTTCCATGGGTTCCATACTCTAATAGATCTCATACTATTTTTTTATTAAAATTTAAATACCTAGCACTCAGTGAGTCCAAGTGCTAACTTCATAGTATCAAATGTTACACAATTTTGTCAAGTTTGCCAACAATCTGTTGTCATCACTTAAAGAAATAGCCAATTATTTGTAATATTTCAATTGCATATTTCTCTAAACCTTGCTACACTTAGTACTGATTAATATTAAAATTTATTACAAATGGCTGAAATTAGAACAAAACCCCTCATATTAATAATTGAAGATGAAGGCCTGCTCAGCAGGATGTACTCAAAAAAGCTCATCAGTGATGGATACGACTGCGAAATTGCTGATAATGGTGCAGATGGGCTGAAAATGGCTATCGAAAAGAAACCCGATGTAATAATCTGCGACATCATGATGCCCAAAATGGACGGAATTACCGTCTTATCCAGGCTTAAAGAATCTGACGAGACTAAAGAAATTCCAGTCCTTATGCTTACCAATCTATCTGATGAAGAATATATTGAGAAAGCCCTGGAACTTGGAGCAGTCAGCTATCTAGTGAAAAACAAGCTTGTGCCTGCTGATGTTGTAAACAAGATCAAGGAAATCCTGGAGGCACAGAATAAACGACCTCTTGTGTCCTGATAATAAGGGTTTATTGTTTTCCGAAGATTGGCTCCTGAGGCGTTTTTAACGGCTTTGTGCAATAATGCCTTCGTTTGATATGAATTTACCCACCTTCTGATACCGGCATTTTCAAGAAGCAGCCACAAATGATCCGAATTCCGACAAAAAGAAATCTGCTGTAGAGGAAGTCTCCCTCATAATCCGCAACCCTCAGGCGCTTATATTCTTTTCAAGACTCCTGGCCAGATAAAAACTTGGGATTGTCATAGCAATACTTATCATAAATGCCAATCCAAACGCCCTAAACAAAGCGTTATTTGTTGACTCGATTAAGACCTGCTGCTTGGTTCCAATCAGAATCTTGGCAAATTGCTCAGACTCAAAATTCTTTAGCGGGTTCACGGCAACATAGTAATTTTCGTTTAAAATCTCAATCTGCCCATAGAAAACATCATTCTCCAAAAGTTCTGAAGCTTGAAATTCTTCAGGCATGCGCTCATATCTGGCAATTCCATCATAGCCGACGAGTGAACTGGCACTTCTGCGGCCGTTAACATAAATCACAATCTCCTGACCGGTCTCATTGCGCAGCAGATCAGCATATTGATCATCTATGAATTTCTGAGCGGAAACGAGGAACTTCAGCTCACCTTCTGCACCAAAGACAGGCTCCGATACTTGATAGGTTAACCTGTCAGCACTTGCCAGCATCTGCTTGGCAAAATATCCTGATTGCTGGGATTTATCCAAAATAGCTTTTTTCAAGATAAGATTTCCTGTCATACTCTCCCCTTGTGCGGTTGGATTGTGAGTATCATAAATCAGCAGACCACTCGCATCTGTTATAAACATCCTGTCTAAAGTCAGATTCCCTTGCACAAATGCGTCCAGCTTGTTTTGCACCATTTCATAATCCTGAGATTCTATGCCGGATTGCAACTCATTGTCTTGAGTAATAACCGATAAAACGTTTCTGCTGTTGGTTTCAATTTGATCCAGATTGAAATCTATCAATCCGACATTTCTTTCGAGAATAGTTGAAATCTGTGATTCAGTCAGCTTAATCATATATATTGACAAAACAGTTGCAGAAATCAAACTTACCAATATAACCCAGCGCCACACACTTAAAAACACTTGTGCTACTGCTCTGAATGCAATAAATTGACCAAGCCAGCCAAACATTAATACTGCACAGACTATCAAAGTCAATTGGGAAATTACCCACCAGGATGAGTATGTCTGTGTAGCAAGCTCCAGTAAAGGAAAATACTTCCCAAATCCAGAGAGAGACTCGATTAAAAAGTAGCCGGAGAGCAAAACCCAAAACAAAAAGTTCAGTTTAAACTGTTTGCTTTCGCCTTCACGAAATTTGTACATCGTGCGTGCGGCAATAGCAATTGATAAGAAAAAGTTAATAACAGGTCCTGCCAGAAGCAATACTACAAAGGCTTTCTTCCTGGCTTTCTTGGACTCACTCTTCTTAGCTCCGGACTTGAGTTTGGACCCGGACTTCGGTTTTTGCCGGCTCTTGGAATTACTTAATTCTTTTTCAGAATCCTTTGTTTTAATCCCGGGCTTGAGCGGGACTTTTTCAATAAAGACTCCCGCCAACGTTATCGCCAAACCACCGGACTGGATAATGGTGCGTATTGAGTTATAAGTCGGACTCAGCACAATCGTGCGATTGGCTAAGGAGAAAATCAGCTGCCCCAGAAATGAAAATGTCAAAAGCATGCCGCCAACAGCGATATAAAAGTGGCAGCGCTTTTTGCCCTTCAGGAAAAGGTCTGAATAAAGCCAGGTGAAAGATGCAAACGACAGCAGAATCAGTATGTTAGCAATAAGATATATATTCTGCATCCAGAATTCAGTAATTCTCATAAGCTCGCCTCCAAATTAAGTAAACTAGACTTCTCAATTTTTCCATCACGAAATATTATCACTTCAGGCAAATCACTGATCTCATTTTGAATAAATGCAGGGTTGTCAACCAAGACCGCCTCCGCACTGCTTTTCTCAATTTTCAGAATCGCCTCTAATTCATGATAATTATTAATATCAGTCATAAAATAAACTTTGTACTCATTTTCAATCCCAATTTCCTCCAAATACGAAAGAATCTCCATATGCTGAGGGTTCCATCGATTCCAATAAGCCGCTACAAATTTTGACCCATTGCCCGACTCATCAGTATATTGAAGAACCGATGATTTAAATTGCTCATAATCTGGGATCTCTGACAGATCTCCTGAAGCAGCGGAATTATTCTCTCCTACTGCACCGTAAATATTGATATCTAGTTTCCCGAAAACACGTTTTAATAATCCGGGAGGATTTCCCGACGGATCTGTAATAGCCTCAACAACAGAAGCGTTCTCGAGAGCAAAAGCCTCAGTAGATGCAAGTTTTCCATCAGGATAAGTCACTTCAATAAAATATTCTCCGGGCACGAGATTAAATGATTGATTCTTAAGATTGAGAGTTGCAGATCTGTAAATTTCATCATAATTATACTCGTCCCAAATCCCATTCTCACGATGATAAACCTTATAGCTATATCCACGCTCTTGCATTTCTTCATTTTCAAAGGCTTCCCTGGATGATCCAGGCACAACAAAAGAAGATATTCTTTTCTCACTCGTCCCCCGTACTAATGCAGCCAGCACATCACCCTTCATGTCATCAGGCTTTAGATCCACATACCATAAATCTGTGTTGAAATCATAGTGCATAGGCTTTACACGAGTATCAGTTTCAAAGTTGCTGCTGTCTTTTGATAAAACTAACTCAAGTTCATCCACACCGCCCACTGTTTCTACAAATACCCTCGACGGAAGCGATGGATTGTATACATATTGATCCAAATTGTCTGCAACAGCCGACCCGAAACCATTTTGATAAAAAACGCCTAAAATATGGCCCTCAGATGTACACGCATGGCTGTAATCGTGAATATAGTCTTTAAAAATTTCACCACCTGCTGTCTGAATTTTTAACTGATAGCCATACAGCTTTGAAGGTAATGATCGAGTTGATATTTGGCAGGTGTAAATCGCATTGTCTTCAGTAGCTACCTCTGCTCCATACCAGCTGTTGCCGCCATCAATCGAGTACTCCGCTGCAACAACCGGGACATTAGCTGTTAAATCCTGAGAGATTATGATCTTTTGATTTTCACAATTTGACTCAATTTCAGGATCCAAGAAGCTAATTTCGGGCTCAAATTCACTTTCAGTTATCTCAATTTCTGCAGATGCCAGTAACTCATTTTCCAGATTATCAGGCTGAATTTCTTCTTGTGGCTCCTGTGGTTCTGGAGAGGGCTCAGGCGAAGACTCCGGAATATTGTCGTCGCCACCATCCTCAGAGCCTTCGCCAGGAGGTTCCGGCTGCTCACACTTGGTATAATCTGAAGATGCCGTAGCAGTTTTCCCTAAATCACCGGCTTTCGTAGTCCACACAATATTTGTACCAATTGGGCCGGTTGCTGTAAAAGCCTTATCATACCGCCCTACCTCAAGAATCTGCGGAGGGTTTCCAAAAACGTCATCACTAAAAGGATGCAAATCACTCCGATCCAGTACCTGATCTACTTCATTGCGATTGAGATAACCATAATATGCCGTAAAAGTGTCATCATCATTTATCTCTACACAATTTATGAATGTGCTGAAATCTGGATCCGGTGCCGGTGGTTCCGGGGGCTCTTCGGGTTCACATTTTGTATAGCTTGATGACGCTGTAGCTGTCTTACCTACCCTGCCTGCTTTTGTAGTCCAGACGATATTTGTGCCAATTGAAGCTGTCGCTGTAAAAGCTTTGTCATGACGGCCGGCTTTAAGTGTTTGAGGTGCTTCGCCCTCTGTTGAACTGGGATTAAAATCACTTCTATCTAGCGGCTGGTCCACTTCATTTCGATTTACATAGCCGTAGTATGCTGTAAATGTTCCATCACCGTTCAGTTCTACGCAATTAATAAATGTACTAAAGTCAGGATCAGGCAGCTCTACCAACGCTTGCACACGAAATTTGGGTAAAATTTGAGCAAAAAGAAAGGCTACTGTAATTAAAATTAGCAGCAACCCGAGATTATTTTTTTTGTTTTTCATATGTTATCAAGTATGGACAATAACGAGTAGCTTGTCAAGGCAAGGCCTGCAAACGGGCTAAAAACGACCCCTTTTGGTGTTAAGGGATTACAACATCGCACCCCGATCAAGAAAACTTGCGTCTACTCCGGAATCACAATACTAAAGCGAGTCCCTTTATTTAAACCCGATTTAAAAGAAATCCGGCCTCCCAAAGCATCAACCAGCTTTTTTACGTAATAAAGTCCAATTCCAGTACCCTGGAAATCTTCCTTTCGAACATTGTCAGCACGGAAAAACTTTTCAAAAATGCGATTTTGCTGCTCCTTTGGGATTCCAATTCCCGAATCAACTATATCTACTATTAAACAAGCCTTGTCATTAATTTTCCTGCAGCCTCTGCCGGCTCGGGCTTTTAACCAAACCTCACTTCCGCTCGGTGTATATTTAATCGCATTATCAAGAATATTCCCGACTATATGTGATAAAAGATTCTCATCTAGCTTAAATTCAAGATCATCAAAATCATAATCCTCCTTGAATAAAACACCCTTTTCATTTGCCAGCTTGACATATGGGGCTGTTATACGATCAAAGACCTCACTAAGATTTTTCTTCTCCTTTTCAACTGCAGTCGAGCCCATCTCCAATCGTGAAATTTTTAACAAGTCCTCAACTATCTCTGCCAAACGGTCAGCACCCTCGTACGCCGCTTCAATAAACTCTTTCAGCTCGCCTTCTATTTCCCCCGCATCACCATCTATTATCATAGACAAATATCCTGTAATTGCTGAAAGTGGAGTGCGCAGCTGATGAGAAGCAATTGAGATAAACTCCGTTTTAGCCCGCTCGATCCTGGTTTCTTTGGTACGATCGTCAAATATCCAGATCCTGCCAACATGATCACCATCTTCCATCACCATTGGAGCGGTATACACGTTAATGTATTTATAAATCTCGTTTCTCCATTCAATATCGAGAGTTTCTGCAATAAGATTTTCCTTTCCCTGAACCGAATCCGTTACAGCTTTCAATAAATTCGTACTGACAGTCAAGTCGCACAATTGTCTATAAACTTCCTCGTCAGGAAGAGTCAGCCAGTCATCTGCATTAATATCACTCCACAGCAGCCAACTTTTTAAAACCTTGTTTACAAATGAAATCTTGTGATTTCCATCAATTATCATAATTCCATCGTTAGAGGCATTTGCTACAGCAAAGGCTAGATTCTTGGATTGTATTGACTTCAGAAAGGCTTTTCTTAATGGATCCATATCACTAATATAACAGAACCTAACATTTATGTCACTCAACCAGATCTCTTGAAGATAGACCGATCGAACTTACCAAAAACTACCATTTATAGGAGCCAAAGTAATCTATAAATCAAGCAAAACCGGCAATCTGAGCGTAAACCTGAGCTGATGCCAAAACGATCACGCCCAAACATAGAACGCGCCTTCTTATTTAAGAAGCTCGGTTCTATACCAACAACTGATCCTAAAGGGTAATATTTCATATATATTTAACATGATGTCATAAACATGAAAGGAAATGAAATCGGCGGTGTAATCCGTTTTTACCGCAAAAAGAAGGGTCTTACCCAA
>WJKH01000087.1 GCA_014729235.1 Candidatus Dojkabacteria bacterium
ATGATAATTCACGATTTTGTATGAAAAAAATATACAAAATCGGTTAAAAAGCATCATCTGCAAGTCGGCCAACGCACAGGAAGAATACCACGGCCTGGAGCTTCTTTGTATATTACTGCAACGAATTTGCTAACAGGCGGTCAGCCGTAATTGCCGGGTGATGTGGGATGCAACGGCTTGAAACGCTACTTCGGCGTCGGTAACGGTGGATCAGAAAGCGACTTGTTGACCGGCAACTACGCCTACCGCCGACCGTTGGCAAGAATATACTGAAATATAAACAGGAATTGGATTTTGAGCAAAAAGTTGTATATTTAAGGAAAAAATGAATTATGGGTTTAGCCTTGACAAATAATACAATTGATAAGTACTTTGGATTCCTTAAAAAATTTGATAATGGGACCAAGAAGAAACTTATAATAAAGCTGACAGAGTCAATCGAAGAAAAAGATAAAACGACTATTAGCTTGAAAGATATATCTGGAGCTTGGGAGGATTCTCGTGATTCTGATGAGATAATCAAAGAAATTAGAAATTCAAGAGTTAACAAACAAGATAATATTGAATTCTAATGAATTACCTTCTTGATACTAATATTTGCATTCATTTTTTTCGTGGAAAATTTGGCGTAACTGAAAGGTTTGAAGCTGTGCAAGCTGAAAATTGTGCAATCTCTGAGATTACCTTGGCTGAACTTGTTTTCGGAGCTGAAAACAGTGATAATCCTGTGAAAAATCATCAACTTATTGAGCAATTGACTGAAATTGTAACAATTCTTCCAATTTATGATTCGATAATGACATATGGAAAAGAAAAAGCCAGGTTGAGAAAGGCGGGTACTATGATCAGTGACTTAGATTTATTTATAGGTTGCACAGCCGTTGAAAATGATTTAATCATGGTGACAGAAAACATGAGCGAATTTGAACGTATTTCTGGAATAAAGATTGAAAATTGGGTGGATAGACAGAAATAAATACTCTTGCCAACAGCCGGTAAACGTAATTGCCGGGTGGCGTGGGTTTCAGGGGTGCTGATGCACTATTTGGCTGTACTGCACCTTGATAATGATACAGCTTTGAAACGGCAACTACGTTTACCGGCGACCGTTGTAGCTCATAAAGATAAATTGAAAATGTATAATGAAATGAAACACACACTTTTTTTACTGATTGGATTAGTAATTCTTGGTTCTTGTGCTAACGAAAAGGACGGAATGCAAAAGGAGCAGCAGTCAGGATTCCTTGATAACCCATTTACCCCTATCATGGATATGAATAATTGGACAATTGGATGCGAAGTCCTAGATAGGGATTTTGCCAATTATCACATGTATAAACAGTATTTAGATTCATTAGGTTGCAAAACTGGACGATTGCAAGCCGGCTGGGCAAAAACAGAGCAGACCAAAGGTGTATATGATTTTAAATGGCTTGATGAAATAGTTGATGATATGCTTTCTCGTAAAATAAGGCCATGGTTGCAACTTTCATATGGGAACCCAATATATAAAGGAGGAGGAGACCGAAGTCTTGGAGGTGGTTTCCCAACCTCAAAGGAGGCGCTTCAGGCTTGGGATAACTGGGTAAGAGCTACTGTAACCAGATACAAAGATAAAATTGATTACTGGGAGGTCTGGAATGAAGGAAACTTGAATACTAATAACGACCCCTCGGTATATGCAGATTTATACATAAGAACTTCTGAGATAATCAGACAAATACAACCTCAGTCACAAATAAGTGCATTGGCACTTTCTCAGCATGGGATTGAATTTGCTGACCAGTTCTTTGAGTATTTAGATAGTGTGAACAAGATAAATCTGGTTGACGAAGTAACTTATCATCCTTATGAAGTTACACCTGAGAAATCCTATACAGGTGCTAATGAGTTAAAAGAAATAATTGCTAAATACTCATCTTCAATTATTCTAAAACAAGGAGAAAACGGTGCCCCATCAACAAGTAAAACTTCGGGTGCATTGTCGGGGTATAATTGGAATGAGCATAGACAGGCAAAATGGGTTTTAAGACGGATGCTTTCAGACTTAGGTCATGATATGCCCTCCCAAGTATTCACTATAATTGATTTTAATTATCCGGCCGGAGAATTTACTACAGGCTGGAACACAAAAGGCTTACTTAAAGCTGATAGGAGCAATGGAAGTGTTGAGTACAAAAAGAAATCATTCGTGGCAGTTCAAAATTTGACTTCAGTATTTGACAATCAAATTGAAAGACTGGATAAAGTTGATTATTCTATTGACATTAGCAAAGTAAAGTCTGAATCACAATACTTGTTGCAGGAAGATAACTTTTTTTCTTTGTACGGTTATAAGGATAGTGAAAGTCAAACATCATTTGTAGTATTATGGCTTGGTGGAGAACAAGCGGATATTGACACAGACACTCTAACTGTTGATTTGAAGATAAATGACTTGAAAATTAAAAATCCGGTATTAATTGATTTATTAAGTGGCTCGTATCAGACTATATCATTGAATAACTATTCGATTGACAAGCAAAGTGTCGAAATAAAAAACCTACCAATTACTGATTGGCCAAGATTAATTGCGGATATAAAACTTGTTAAATAACGAGCTACAACAGCTTATCAAAGGTAATTGCCGGGTGATGAGGAAGTTGTAAGGTTCGGAGCTTTTTTGTATCTTACATGCAAATTGATAATGATGAGCTTTAAAATCGGCAACTACCTTTATAAGCGGAACGTTAGCAACCATAG
>WJKH01000088.1 GCA_014729235.1 Candidatus Dojkabacteria bacterium
CATCCATACTATAAGCGTCATCATCATCAACCCCTCCAATCTCACAGTCATCAATCGTTACAGGCAAAATTTTATCAGTATCAGGGTCGCCTTTTACATCCACCTCCTCCAAAATAAGCCAGGCATTAACAATATCTGCCATTTCCTCCTCAGTCATCCACGGCTTGCGCCCACATGAATCAGAACTGTCACTATAACCCTTTCGATACCATGCCTTATAAAACCACGGACAACCGGCTTTACTTTCCCAGGCTCGACCCGGCCAGTCACCGGAATGAGAACCGTCAGTTGTATCCCAACCGGAATCATTAAGATAACCCCCTGTAGCAGCCGAATATTGCCCTACAACATCATCAACTATCATCCCCTGAGTCGCATCAACCGCCTTCTTCCAATTTTCGGGAGGATCCTCTGATTTGCTTTCAACCCAAACCTGACATGATTCTGTTTTGCAGATTTTTAGGCCAGAATCATAATACCTATACGCATATGATCTCGCCGCTACCGCCTGAACTTTCAAGGCCTCAACGGGCCAATACGAAGGCATTTCTCCAATCCCATACATATAATCGGTTTCAAAATCCATTTCACCCTCATCTTTCACTTTTATTTCCCCACTTGTATCTTTTTTCTCCGGAGATTTGCCATAGTAGTGCTGCAGAATTTGTTGATAATTCTGCCCCCCCTCTACTCTGCCCAATGTTCCATACTGACTCATACCATTCCGATGAGTGTATGCCCCAAACGAAAATACGCCAAAAGATCCCGACGGGGCTTTACTCATAAAACCTGACAGGGTGGCATTTTCGTCACCTGTGTCCGGGACGGATTCAATATCAACGACAAACATCCCTGAACGAACCTCTATTATTTTTTTCTGTAAAGAAGAAATATCTGTAGCTAGAGATTCAATTTCATCGGACAGCTGATTTTCCATATCACGCTTTGCAGCCATCTCAGCTTCAATTCTCTTTTTCTCGGCATCCAAAGCCTTTTTTGACTGTTCATAGGCTTCTTTCCGCACCGCGAGTAAGCGCTTCTCTTTTTCGATCTCGTCTTTTTCATCTTGAATTACCAAATACTCATTTGTTATCAGATGCACCTTCTCCAAATGGTCATCTACGGCAAATTTTCGATAATTCAGCATTTTGAAAACTGAATCTAACCCGCTCCGCTGAAAAATCATCTCAAACATTGAGATTCTGGAATTTTTATAAAGCCCCGTGGCTGCTGTTGACAATTTTGCCTGCTTTTCATCAAGTACTTTTTGTTTTTCAACCAAGTTCTCTTCCTTCTCTCGAATGTTCTCTTCTGCTTCAGTTATCCGATTGGTTGTATCATAAATTTTACCTGCAACAATGGCAATCTTCTGCGAGATAGAAATATTGCTGTCACTTATCTCATCCAGCTCTTTCTGAACATCTTCAAGGACCTTCTCTTTCTCCTCTTTTTCTGCCTCTTTCTGTTCCTTTTCCTCTTGGTATTTTTCTAATTGTTCATTTGAGTAGAGATAATTCCCGGACACTTGGCTCAATATCAACACCGCCACTAAGATGCTTCTGATTACTTTCCCGAAAATTTTTAGTTTTTGCCAAAGAAGGCCGCTCAATTCTTCTATCATGTTACCAATATATCCAACATACTTGTGGATGTAAAGAGGGAAGAGATCAATTAAAAAGGTAAGAATTTGTACTTTAGATAGTGCATAGCAAAGTTTTCCTATAGAGCTTTTTATGAAAACACAAAACTAAATATTGCCGCCAAAATCGACCTGGTAGCTACTACAAATACCAAACCCAACAGAGCCCAAGTTATCACCCCCTGCGCTTGCTTAAGTTTCTGCGGATCTCCGGTAGACGCAATCCACATATAAGCCCCATAAATCACCATTACAAGCGAAGCAACTATTAACAAAGGGTACATGTAGTCAAGAAGGCTATCAACTGAGCCGAAAAGTTCTGACAATTTGGGTGGATCTGGCGGCATAGCTCGAAACAATTATTCAAAAGTTAGCTTTTCGAAAATATGTTACAGTTAATGTGAACTGCAAGACTACTTACTATTTTTAGACGGTTGGAGCGTTTTCACCAAGTTGATCTATCTTGTTGCTGACAAAAGTCACTATCATCAACGAAGTTATCACAATAGCAAGCCCAATTAACGCATTTGTAATTGTTTTAGTCGCAGCTTCAACCTTCCCCTCATCCCCTCCGGCAGTTATATACTGTACTCCTCCGACTATGAGCATAACCACAGCTCCTATCCCGGTCAGTCCAACCGCAAACTGTATTGTACTTATAACAAATCCTATCAAGTTACTGTTTTCAGGACCATAATCAAAATTAGTTAGGTATTTGTTTGGGGGATCTGCAAGCGCCACCCTAACAAGCGCCATCTCTAAAGCTCCCAATATCCCAACAGTTTTAATAATACTTTTCACTTTCATTGTAAATAATTTTATAATAAATTTAACTTCTTTAGCCTCAATTATCTCATTATTAAAGATTTTCTCATTCTTGTCAATAAATCGCATTAGACAATTAAATACCGAGAATCTTCTGAGTCGCTTTTCTCCAGACAAATTCCACAATCATACGAGCTACAATGATTATTACGAAGCCGACACTGGCTGCAGTTACCGTTCCCTGCGCTGACTGAACTTTCTCTTGATCTCCTCCGGCGGTCATCCATTTAACTCCGCCTATTACGACAAATGCTACGACAACTACGCCTGAAAATCCGATCGCTGTCTTTACCACACTTATAAATCGCAGTATCAATCCGTCAAGATCTTTAATTGTTCCCTCGTCGGTAATATCAAACCAGCTTTCTCCCAGTATCCGGGAGAGTGTGTTATTTATCTGGACTGATTTTATTAATAGTCTCTCAACCATAGCTTCAGTGTACCAGATTTTGGGGAGGTTTGCATCTCGGTTAGGAATACTTTATTTTTTATCCAAGTGCTGCGCAGTTGGATAAAAAATAAAGTATTCCTGACCGATTCGGGTATTCACAAGCAGGCCAGTAGCTGACTAAAACGAAGTATTCCTAACCGATTCGGATATTCACAAGTTGTCGAACTCACTGATTAAAACAAACACGATTCCTAATCGCATCGATACCTGTAAACTGTTGCGCAACAGAAAAGCTAGAAAAATTGTTCAGCACCCAAACTTAGAGTATTGTTGATTATCACAAGAATTGTTGAAGCCAGAGCTATGAAAATAAACCCCATAACGGCGTTGGTTAGAATTTCTTTAGCCTCATTCAGCTTTTCAGGATCACCTTGACTCGTAATCATCATAAAACCTCCGTACGCAAACAAAACCATCAAGACAGTAACCCCCGCAGGGATAGCTATCTGCTGAATTAAAGTCACTAGCTGCTTTATCTCACCATCTTTACTGAAGGGAGGACTCGAGAAATCTTCTTCTTCCAGATTATCAATCCGCTTCTCGATAGTGTCACCAATATTGGTCTGCCCCAATAACCGTACCGGCGCAGTAATTCCGAGATTAAAAATTGTATATAAAGCTTCTTTCAGCATTGCTCCTAACTATCACTAATTAATTATAGCCCTCATTACTAACTTTTTATCGGCAACTATTATCTCAAAAGATTAGACTTAACCCACTACTCAAACTTCCTCACACAGCCTCCTCACAAATTGCCCGATAATCACAAAATTTACACTTCCACATACCGGGATCTGCAGGAAATTTGCCTTTGCGAATCCCTTCTACCAGCTCTACGACCATCTTCTTGGCCTTGTCCCGGACCTGCTCTGAAATATCAACCTCAACCAGTTCATCATGCTCGACATAAAGAAGAGCTGCTCTATTAACTTTATATCCAAATTTTTCCTCAAGTGCAATAGTATATAAAGCGAGCTGCAGGTCCTCATCCCCTTCTTTGGCCCGAACTTTCCCGGTCTTATAATCAATTATGTCAATAACTTTCTTGTCGTGATTAAATTTCGAACTGTCAGTAGATTTTGAATTTGTATCCAAATCGCCGGAGACATCTGATTGAACTAGATCTACTCGATCAACCGCCCCACTGATTAAAACGTCTTCAATTCGGAAATTAAACCGAAGCTCGAGATTTTGAACGTCAACTGAATCATCATATGAATTTTTGAAAAACTTTTTCAAAACCTTTTCCCCATACTTTCGTCGGGTCTCCTCATGATCCCTGCTCTCATAACCTTCGCCTATCCATCTTCGCTCATAAATTTCCAGCAAGTCGTCCAAATCCGGTTTTTCAGTAAAACCCTGAAGCTGCCGTTTTGACTCCCTTAACTGCTGGTAAAAGTCATGAAGCGTATTATGAATCGTTCGTCCAAATGAAAGAGTAGCACTTTTTGGACCAGGCAAACCCAGAACATATTTATATCGATACTGCTTTGGGCACTTATCAAATGTACTAAGCTGGGTATAACTTACCTGATTGCCTATCCCAATTGCAATGCCATCAAATCTTTCAAGCTCATCCCCCGGTATAAATCTTGCCGCAAATTTCCACTGAACATCCCGATTACTTAAATCTATCAGTCGATTTCCATCCTGATCGATTTTAATGATAATCCCATCATCAGACTCCACTTCAACAATATTATCTCCTACAAGTTTGTCAACCGCATCATTTTCCAAATCAACGGGATTTTCCATAATCTCATCCAGGAACAGGCTTGGTTTCTTTGAACGTTTTGCATCACCATAAAATTCAGCTGCAGATAAATACAGCCTTTCTTCTGCTCGTGTGCAGCCAACATAAAAAAGGCGCCGCTCTTCCTGAATATGCTCATTGCCCTCAGGCAGTGTCTCTTTAATGAGCTTTTCCGGAATTGGCAGTTTATCACTCATATTACGGGTCGGAAATCGCTGGTTGACTAAATTCGGGATAAAAACGACAGGAAATTCCAACCCTTTCGCCCCATGAACTGTTAAAATATTTACAGCATCATAATCTTCGAGAACTCCCTGCTCTACCGTTGGGTCCTCGCCTATTTCTATACTAAAGTCCAGGTAATCTATGTATTCTTGAACTGTAGCACCCGGGTTATCCTCCTCATATCGCTTGATTGTCTCAAAGTACTTACCGATATTCTGCATCTTGAAAGCATTCTCATAGCTATCCTCCTCCAATTCACCTAGATATCCGCTGCCTTTGAAAAATTCTAATAACATCTGGCCTATACTTTTCCCCTCTTTAACCGAGCGATAAGCCTGATCAATGTCCTTAAGCAAGTTACTTATGCCTACTATTCCATTCTGAGAAAATGTCTTGTTAAGATAATTACTTGATTCTCCAACTTTCACCAGATTCTCTATATCCAATGATTCCGCAGCGCCTTTGTAACTTTCAGATCCTAATTTCAAATCCCACTCCTTCTCCAGAAAAGATAAAATCGGCATACGTTTGCCCTTCGCACATTTCAGTGCCTCAACGATATCTCTTGGCTCCAGGCCGTAAGTATCCATTTTGAGCAAATTAAACATCGAAATATCATCCCCGTAATCTGCAATTAATCGCAAAAATGAGATCAAGACACTTACCTCGGGTCGAGTGTAGAGTCCCTTTGGCCCTCCGAATTTATATGGTATCCCGTAGTAGCGAAACGCCTGCACAATTTCGTCGCTGTGGCTGTGGGCCCTGACTAAAATTGCGATATCTTTGAAATCATAAGGCCCTGAATCAATACCTTTATCATCTTCATTGTCAATATCAAAAAGCGAGGATTGTCCTTTGGTATCGTACTTTGCCTCCACGCTCTCTCGGATTTCACTCTCAGACGATGTATTTTTTAGTTCACCTGATTTAATCTTCTCTAAATACTGATCAAAATTATTGGTCAATTGGAGAACTTCTTTTGCAACTTTGTCTGCCTCATCACTGGATGTTTTCCCAATTATTGTCTGAATAGGACTTTCAGCAATCTTTGAAAACTCCGCTTTTGCCTTAAGTTTCTTTTCAATCTTTTCGCTTACCTCAAGCCTATCAGGATTATTATGTTGAATCAATCGGTATGCCGCATCCAGTATTTCCTGCCTGGATCGATAGTTTGAAGTCAAAACAATTTTTTCAGCATTGGGATACGTCTCATTGAATTGCATAATATTCGAAATTGCTGCCCCTCGAAATTTGTAAATCGCCTGATCATCGTCGCCCACAACTGTAAGGTTCGCTTTCTTGAGAAGACTTATCGGAGGTTTGGGGAGCTTTGCTGACTTGGCTGATTTTGACTTCTTAGAGCCGGATTCACCATTCGATGCGGCTGATTTTGAGAAGTCTTTTCCCAAAGTCAACAAATTTACCAAAACATTCTGAGTATAATTTGTGTCCTGAAACTCATCAACAAGGATATATTTAAATTTATCCTTGTAAGTTTTAAGAATGTTAGGTTTTTGCCGCAACAGTTTCAGTGTCAAGACAATCAGATCTCCAAAATCCAGTTTTGAATTTTCTATCTTGATCTCAGTGTATTTTTTGTATGCATCAGCTAATTCTTCCAGCTCGAGCTTAGTCTCTTTCTCTTCCTGAGTCTTTGCCTCAAAACTTTTTACAAAATCTCCATACTCATCAGTAGTCACGTCCTCGTCTTGAAGCCTGGAAAAGTGTTTCAAGATAGCAGAGATAAACGATGTAGGATTACCAAGTGGTCTTAATTTATCTAAATTGAAATCATACAAGTGCTGTCTGAAGAGAATATATGACTGTGCTTGGGTCATAAGTGTATACTCAGTATCCAATCCGATGTGGTGACCCTCCTGACGCAATAACCTGTCGCAAAATGAATGAAATGTTGATATCCAGATTTCTTCGTATCCAATAGGCATTTCGAGATCGACTCTCTCAAGCATCTCTCCTGCAGCTTTTTCGGTAAAGGTCAGAGCCAGAATCTCTGATGGCTTGGCCCAACCTTGATTTATAATATTTATAATTCGCCGCGTGACTACAGCTGTTTTCCCTGTCCCGGCACCGGCGATGATTAGCAGTGGTCCGTTTTTATGGCCTACAGCAGCTTTTTGTTGCTTATTAAGTTCGAATTGCATTAATCTGATTATACTGGGTCAACTCCCAATTAGCAAAGTTTCACTTGTGAAATCATTAAATCCCCCGCAATAATTAATCAAGCGGGACATTCAGAGGCTTTATCGCTTTATTACGCTTAAAAGTATTTCGACCGTACTCCGTAAACGGCAAGAACAATTTATAAAAAATTGTCATAAATTGATGCATTCCAAAACTAAATAACTTTCGAAATATATTCGGATTTTGTCCAATAATCATTTTATGCCTGTCCCGCCTCATTGCATCCAAGCCATCTGCTTCAAAAATTATTCTCAGAAGTGGAGGAATTTTCCCGAATCTAAAAACATACAGAAATACTTTTTGATGATTGGAGATCGCATAAGCTACTTTTTCCAGCCGCTCAGGTTTGAGATAATTTTTCATTTCATCTCGAAAAATAAGCTCAGATTCCCTCCCCTCAATAAAGAGATCTCTGAAACTAGCTTTTTCAAACCTGGCTTTATAGCAATCATGCCACCAACCCAGCAGCTTCACAAGTCCGGGGTCAATTTCTTTGAATCTTTCCGGCTGGTTCTCCTTCAACTCTTCAAAAACCTTCAATGCATTCTGCGTAACCCTTTGGGCATGTCCATAATCATGTGTTGGGTCTTTGGATTTTTTCATCCATACCTTACCCAATTCAATTGCTTCCTGTTCTTTCGTTAATTTTCTCATTAATCTTTAAACTATAGTTAAATTTGGATATCAATCAAGCGAGCGAGTGTGCACAAACCCGCCAGCATTTGCGATACTTAGGCAAGCGCAGGTAATAATTGTACATGTGTGCACAAATCCGTTTGATTTTTCCGTTGAGCGTATTATAGTCAATCGCCACTTTTAAAACAAATTCGACTTATTACTACCCAAGTGAAAGGTTATCTCTTACTGATAAGCCCTTGTTCACAGCGTCTTTGTGTTTGTGCGCAAGAATCGCCTATACATATTTAATGTGTCTTAAGAAATTCAAAAACCAGTAGAGCAGTCAATCTTGAATTTCGAGGAGGCTCCCTAATCTGTCCAAAGCCCTATCTTAAAAGCTCAATCACTCAATACTGGCCTTTTAGCTAAATGAACTATTACAAGCGCGAAGATCTTAATGTTCTCTCATTCCAGATCAATCTATTGACTGGATTATCATAGGTACTTGATGGTATAATCGTTTTTGCTCCTTTAGAATTTGGATAGATAGCTGGGATAGAGATAGATTTGTCTGATTCCGGACATGAGAGGTTGGTTGATTCTTTCTATGTGTTTTTTGTCTCGGCTTATTATCTGTGGAGAGGTGGCTGAGTGGTTGAAAGCACCGCACTGCTAACGCGGCATAGGGTTTAACGCCCTATCACGGGTTCGAATCCCGTCCTCTCCGCCATTCGCGCATTATCTTTAGACATATCCCCTAAGACACTGTAGGTTAAGCATAATTTGTTGGTGCGCAATTCTTTATTTGTATGGATCTCAAAATTCTCTGGAAATATCCATTTCTGATACTCTATCTTCTGATTAATAGTCCCGCCTTCCCAGTTCTGACAAGGGTTTTCTAATAAGTCTTTCGCTTTCTTAAGTACTGGTTCGCAATTTTCTCTAGGATCCTGTTGTTCACATTCTATTTTCATATTCTTAATCTGATTTGAGAGAGCCTCGTATTCTTTCTCTAGATCTAACCTGAGCATTTCGCTTGTTGTAGATCTAAGAAGTGATTCTTTAATGCCTTCCCTTCGTCTCTCAAGTTCCGAAACCTTCGAGAGCTGTCTATTCTTATGCTTCTTTATGTCAGTTATCTCATCATTGTATCTACGTTTTACAATCTCTAAGAATAGATCTATGACGTTGCTGTGTGTTTTTAGTTTCGATAGATAGGTCATGAAATACTCATGGTAATCATCCGTACTGCCCTTATTATCACAACCTTTATTTTTACAATCATAGTACTTGTAGACACCTCCATTGCCTCGACTAGGGTAGCCTGTAAGCTTCTTATTGCACTTAGGACAGTATCCGTTTACACGCAGAGGGTAATCAGGGTGAACTTTCTTATAAGAATTTGTCTGACGCCTCTTACCTTTGAGCCTTGTTTGGATCATTTCAAATTCTGCTTCACTGATTAAGGTTTCATAATTATGTTTGTAGTATTTACCCTCTTTCTTGAACAACATGTATCCACAGTAAAATTTTCTGTTCAGTACTTTGCTTCCTAATTGATGGCCAAACCCTTTGCAGTTTGGTTTCATCCATCTATGTTTAAAACCATTATAAAATAAGTAGTCAGCTACTTCTTTAGCTGAATGTAGCTCTCCATAAGCATATTTTTTCAGAGCTGACTTTAATATTTCGGCATTTTTTCCATCTGGAACAATATGTGCTGTTCCATCCTCTAGATGTATATTCTTATACCCCATAGGGGCAAGATTAGGGAATCTACCTTCAGTTCTTCGTTGTTTATGTGAATCCTTGATTTTTTCACCGTCTTTAGTGCTTCTATACTCATCAAACAGAGCCAATATACCAAATAGTACTGCCGATTCTGGAGTTTCATCAAATCTTCCGTTTTGACATATAAATATTGTTCCATTGTTAACCAATTGTTTGAAGAAGCCCATGGATTGTTGAGCTTCTCTGGCAAATCTTGATGTATCATAAATTGCAAAGTATTTTACATTGTGTTTTATAGCAGTCTGCATTGCTTCAATGAAGCCAGACCTGTCTTTATAGTCACGACCTGAAATACCACCATCCTCAAATATTTTGTATCTCTTACATTTATTCCTTTCTAGCATTGAAATAACAGCTTCTGTCTGGACCTCCATGCTTGCACCTTTAAGTTGATCTTTGGTGGATACCCTAATGTAGCCAACACCATCATATTTGACGCTCATAAATATGTATTTAATATATTAAATAACAAAGAAGGACTACCCTCCGAGCGTCTAAGTAGATAGACAGGGTAGCCCTTCTTCACAAACAATTGTTTTTTGTTTCTACTTAGCATCTCGGTTATATACATAATATCCGATTTAAGCCTTCTTATCAACGCTTTGCCCGTTTTTTATCACGATTTTCGACAAAGAATCTAGCTCTTCAATCAGTTCTTTAATAACCTTATCAGGAATCTCTTTAAAATCAGCCCCAAGTATCTTTCTAGCCTCATTCACGGTAATAATTGGCTTAGGATTTAACTCTAAGCCTTTCATAGCACATAAAGTAATAAAATCAGTAATAACTGATCCTTAACCTAAAACTTGCCACGCAATGGTGGTACTAGTGCTGAAACTAAATCTGAAGCTAAAACTATATCTTGGAGTGACTAAAGTGTTTTGGGGAACCTTAGACGCTCTGCATGGTTAAAATACATCATCTAAATATCCTTTGTCAACTTGTACTTTATAAGGTTTTACCCTATTGATATAATACATGAGAAAATATTATGAAAATTCTTAGTCAAATCACAGAATATATAGGGGCACTAATAAAGGATGCCTTCAGTCTCTTAAGTGGAGTAATAGGGGTCGTATTGATGTTTGTTTTTATTATCTTCTACGATGCATCTACCAATGTAGAACGAATAATTAACATAGCTGCAGTTGCAGTAGCATTTTCTGTTGCACCATTCAATGTATGGAGAAAACAAAGAGAGAAATCTGAAAGATTAAAGGATGAGTTATCTAGTTTAAGGAAAAACCCAGTTAATTATAAATTTGAGGTAGAAGTCTCAAAGTTAACTTGCTCTGCAGAAGAAAAATATATCAAAGAAGAGTTAAAGTTTGTTGAGAATGAAGTAGAGACAGAGGATAATGAGCTCACTAAAGTGCTATCAAATCTAAATAGATTGATCCCTTCTCCTAAAGAATGGAAAGATTATAAGAAGGATTTGACTGATTATCATAGTAAACTTAAAGAATATTGTAAGAGAGTCAAAAATATATACCACCTTAATATTTTATTAACTCATATTGGTCATGAATATGATGAAAATATTACGGTTAAAGTTATACCCAAGGAGAATGTGGAATTCACATACTATATAGAAGGAAGGCCAACTCCACCAGATAGGCCAAAATCTCTTGCCGAGATGTTTAGTCGTGAGAGATTCCCTATTTTCCCATCTGTAAGTGGGTGGCAAGAGCCCCCTTACTATCAAAGAGTTGATAAAGATAGTGCCAAATATGAAGTGACTTTACGAGATTTAAAGGTTGAAGATTCAGTTTTTATCAGTTCAAGAGGTTGGTTTATTGAAACTAGTGATAATATGATAAATTTGACTTGCACATTAAGATCAAGCAAAACGAAGAATACCATAACCAAAGAATTGAAGATAAAACTCGATAAAGAGATACCAGAGTACAATCTAAACGAATACTATGAGGGTATATAACAATCCACCATACAGAACGGAGAAAACCTGAAAATTTTTGTGAAAGTCACAAACATGTTAATTCTACAGCCATCCGCTGAAACCTAGCCACACCCCATTTATGAAAAAACTTGAGATTTGATAGCCTAGACCTATATAAACTTAGAAATGATCTCTTTAGTAAGGTTTTACTATCAAGTTAAGACGAATATGAATTCATTAGAATAGGCCAAAATGCTTTAACATCAGACATTTAATAGACAAGTGACCTGATCTTGATTGTGCTAATTTTTTAGAATTTGGTAGAATATTAGCATATATAAATTATTAGATTAGTGTTATATGAAACTCAAAGATAAGGTAGTATTAATTACTGGATCATCTAGTGGTATTGGAGAGGCTACAGCAGTTCTATTTGCAAAGGAAGGTGCCAAGGTAGTGGTCAATTGTCTATCAAATGAAGAAGGAGCTAAGAAGGTTGTAGAGGCTTGTCAGAAGGTTGGTTCAGAATCATTCTATGTTAAAGCTGATGTAGCAAACGAATCAGAGGTCGATGATATGTTTAAACAAACTGTTGATAAGTTTGAGACGATAGATATCTTAATTAATAATGCTGGCGGTACGGACAAAGTACCTTTCATGGACGCCAAGATTAATGATTGGATAGATGTTTTTAAACACAATATACTTGGTACAATGCTTTGTTCTCAGAAAGCAGCGAAGATTATGAAAGAGAATAAGGAGGGCAAGATATTAAACACTTCATCAATCCGAGGTATAGAGCATGGTGGTAGAGAAGGAATTATGGCTTACTCAGCAGCTAAAGCAGCTGTTATCAATTTCACAAAGACACTAGCTAAAGAGTTGGCTCCTGATATACAAGTGAACACAATTGCTCCTGGATTTGTATGGACTCCAAACTATGAGAAAGTAAGCAAAGAGTTACAGGAAGAGTTTATCAATGGTTCTTTGTTAAAGAGATGGATTAATGTTGAAGAAATTGCTGAAGGTTACCTATACCTTGCACAAGCTGATGCAATTACAGGTGAGGTATTAGCAATAGATGCTGGTTGGACTATGAAGTTCTAATATCTCTATTGGTGTATATCTTGCTTGGCATTAATAAATACATTACAAAACCTTATCTAATAAGCCTTCCCAAATAATACCTAGTAGACTATCATATAGATAGAGTTTCAGGGTTAAAGATATTTATAAGCATTTTCAGCTCATTTATGATCTGGTTCGCAAACTGTCCTGAGACTTCCGCCATTCGCGCATTATCTTTAGACATATCCCCTATGACACTGCCAGAACAGCATTAAGCAGGTTGAAAGATTTGTAAAGAAGAGATTAAATCCAACTAGCCATTCAGCAGACAGTTCAATCCCTCCTATTATTATAGTAGAATGTTATTCACTTAGGTTTTATAAACACAATAAGAAAACACTGTAAAAATTATATGCACCTAGAGCCCCCCGATATAACAATAACCCCGTATTGAAGAGAGAAACACCTACAGATAACGATTTCATCCTTTGAAAAAACTACCTGAAAGTTAATATTTTAAATTAACCCATATTACAATGAAATTACTGAACCTCCTCGCCCAAATATTCGGACTTATCCTGTCAATACCCGTTATCATTATCCCTACGCTATTACTCAACGGTGACAAGCAAATTCCACAGATTGAGGAAAACATCTGCGTTGAAATACCGAAAAACTACAAAGTAGTCGACAAATATTCAGAATTCCTAATCTTTGAAAGCTCCTTTGAAATATCAATCATAATTCTGGAAGATGATTTAGAAAAAATGACTGAAGACATTGAAGATAATGACTGTAAAAACGGACAATGGACTGAAAAAGAGGACGGAGTTTATTATTTTGAGCTATCAGATGAATTTCAGAAAAACAATATCCACTTTTATGATGCTAAGATTGACTCTGGTGACAAAACCCTCTACTATAGTGTAACATATTTATAGAATGAAATTTAATTTGAGTTAAGAAATAATCCAGCATGAAAAGGCGACTAGAACTTATTGCAACAGTATTGGGGCACTCTTCCCTACACCCGACATTGCTTAAACCTGCCGGCTGCGCGCGCTTTCCAACTGCAGGCTTCTTTCTTAACTCAAATTAAATTGTTAATATATAGCATTCGAAATTCATAAGCTAGTGATCTATTGATTTTTGAGTTTCATAACTCACATTATCTTACTTATTATAGGTTAGCGGGGAATCAACAATGAAAAAAATCCTTAATTCGGCAATATTTATCACGATTTGCCAATCAGCCGGCCTAATTGGTACGGCCTTCACAATGCAGAGCATCCCCACATGGTATGCGTCGCTTAATAAGCCAAGCTTTACACCACCCAACTGGCTGTTTGGACCAGCCTGGCTCACGCTATACACCCTCATGGGAATCTCAATCTCCCTGATTTGGAAAAACCGAAATAACCCAAGTAAAAGCGAAGAAGCTAAATCCGCCACTACTCTCTTTTTTATTCATTTATTTCTGAATGCTATCTGGACACCGGTGTTCTTTGGCGCAAAACTTGTATTTCCGGCTTTTATCATTATAGTTGCAATTGCCGTATTTATTATTGTACTCATGATCAAGTTTTGGAAAATCAATAAAATCGCTTCTTATCTCTTGATCCCATATCTTTTATGGGTGTCATTTGCTTCAGCTCTGAACTTCGCAGTTTGGATACTCAACCGCTAAGAAGTACTGCAGCGAGCTTTTAATTCGATTCTACTCAATGAGGGACACAAGAATTGTGGTATAATCCCTTTGTTATGGAAGAAAAAACGTCACCCAAAAAACCTGTGCTTCTTGAATTTCTGAGCTTTGTAGTTCGGCCTGCGAAAACTATAAGTGAATTTCCGGAAAAAAAGAGCCCTAAAAAGCTGAAAAAGAAGGGCTCAACGGTTATTTGGGAAAAGATTAAAAGTTTTCTCAGTCATTTTTTTGACGTTATACGACTTTGGTCACTTCAGTACGTACTAGCAATATCAGCAGGAATTCTTTCACTCATTTTGACAAATAAGTTGCAGGTAGACACCGGTGAACATGCCGTAAATACCCTCTTAACTGAGGCAAGCGCTCTTTTTATACTGTTTTTTAGCGTAATATACGCACCGATAACTGAAGAATTGAGTTTTAGAGGTGTTTTGCGACCAAACCTCGGAATTATCGGCTTTTCGCTTCCATTTACTATACTGGTAGCCCTACAATTTATCATTAACTTCTTCCCCACGCTGGAAGGTGTAATCCCAAGTTTTCTCTATAACCCGTTTATTTGGCAGGGAGCACTCTTTTATTTGGCCTTCATAATAATTGCTACAACGACAGGAGTTCTTCTTGATCGTAAACTTATGCTTGGCAAGAAAATTTCAGCCTTTTACATCAAAAATATCTGGTGGATGTATTATTTGTCTGCAGTTATTTTTGGCGTACTTCATATTACAAACTTTATAGCTTACAAAGAAATCCTGTTTTTTATGCCTTTGTTGATCGCACCCCAGCTTATTGTCGGATTTTTTCTTGGATTCATAAGAATTCGTTATAATCTTAACTGGTCAATTCTGGCACACATGCTACACAATCTGATAAGCGTTGCCCCTATTCTACTGCTAATAAGCTTTGTTGATGGCTACGCGACCTTGATGCAAAATCCGGAGCTCAATCCTTCGGAAATCATGAGCTTCAAGGATATGGCGATAGTGCTATTTGTCTTTGCTATAGCGATAATCGTCTTTCTTTTTTTACTAATCCTAATTGCCCAAATGATTGCAGAAGTTGTAATTTATTTGGTGAAAGTGAATTCATTAAAAGTTAATGAAAGAGGAAAATCTTAAAGTCTCTCAAAAAGCTCTCATCCAGGCTTGCAAAAACCTGGGTGTCAAGTATTCTCTGATTCACAGGGACAAGATTTTGGTCAAAGTTGAACTTGATCCCCCTCTATTTTTCCTTCATCATTATAAAGCTTTCAATCGAGAGGATCTTGTACGAATTTCAAATGATAAAGATTTGCAGTACTCTCTTTTGGCCGATCGCATAAACATCCCTGATTGGAAAAGTTATCTTGATCCTAATTGTAATCCAAAATTCAGACATATTGCTGAATTTAATTCAATTAAAAAGATAGCTGACGATATTTCCGAAAACTTTAACTTTCCCATTGTAGTCAAAAGAAACAAAGGATCACAGGGCAATCATGTTTTCTTATGTAAGGATTTGCAATACATCAGAAAAAGCCTTAGAAAGATTTTTGATACAAGGAGCAAGCATTATGACTACATTGCAATTGCACAAGATTTCATAACAATTAAAAGTGAGTATCGTGTTATCGGATACAAGGGCAATGTATTACTTAACTACGAAAAAGACAATAAAGACGCAGATTATCAAGGAAATCTCAGTCCTTTACACTGGAAAGGAGCAAAAGCCAGATTAATTTCCGATGAAAGCTTAAATAAACGAATTCAAGATTTCATTAAACCTGTTTTTCAAGTTTTACCAATAAATTTTTCGGGTTTTGATATCGCAGTTGATTCTGATGATAAATTCTGGCTGATTGAGATAAATAATTCTCCCGGACTGTCATATTTTGAGAAAGATAATGGAGTAAATGAGATTGTTAAAATGTATGAATTTATCCTTCAAGATTTGATAAATGATCAAAACGAAAGAAGATCTGAGGAAAACTGCTAAAGAACAGCTTTCCAGGCATTCTGCCTCACTAAAAACCAAGTCCGAAGAGATCTCACGTAAGCTCAACTCCATAATCTCTAAATCCCTTGATTCTTCACGATCAGCAATAAAGATCTTTACCTTTTTACCGCTAAAAAGAGAAGTTGACATTAAAAAACTTAATAAATGGCTCATCGATAACCCAAAGATTGAGATGTACCTCCCTGAAAAAGTTAAAAATGCTTGGAAAATTACGCGAGAAAGTTCATCGGAATTAAAATCTAATGAAATTTTTGAAAACTTAAGAGAAGCAAATTTTATGTCTGATGACATTGCAATAATTCCCGGGCTACTTTTCTCAACAAAGGGTGATAGACTAGGAAGAGGCGGCGGCACTTATGACCGATATCTCAAAAGCTGCACATGCATAAAAATCGGGATTTGCTTTGATTTCCAACTAATTAACACAATTCCCACTGAGAGTCATGACGAAAAAGTCGATTTTGTTATAATTGGATAACTCACATTATTTACCAAATACAATAAATGAAAGAATACCACAAACTAATTAATGATGTCCTTAATAAAGGCCGCACCAAAGGAGACAGATCAGGATTTTGGTTGCGAAGTACTTTTGGACACATATCCAGATACGACCTATCCAAAGGATTTCCTGTTGTCACAACCAGAAAGATGCCTTTGCGATGGCTGAAACATGAACTGCTTTGGTTTTTATCCGGCGACTGCACAAATACTAAATATCTCGAGGAGCACAAAGTACATTTGTGGGATTCATTTGCCTACAATGTAACAGAAACCGAAAACTATAAATTTGAGCCCGGAGAACTTGGACCAATGTACGGGTACCAGTGGAGAAAATGGCCAAAGTACGATGGCAAAGGCCACGTTGATCAGATCAAACGTGCCATTAAAATGATAAAAGAAGATCCTTACTCCAAAGCAATAATTGTAAGCGCCTGGAATGCTGCCCAAATTGATGAAATGCGATTACCACCTTGTCATACTTTTTTCCAATTCTATGTCCGTAAAGACGAACTAAGCATGCTGATGTACCAAAGAGCTGGTGACGTTTTTATTGGAGTGCCATTTAATATTTCAGAATACGCTCTATTGCTGTCCATGGTCGCTCATGTCACAAATAAAAAGCCTAAGGAGTTTGTTCATGTCATTGGTGATGCTCACATTTACAAAAACCACAAAGATGCGGCGCTTGAACAATTGAAGCGAAAACCGTACCCGCTACCAAAACTCTGGCTGAATCCTGAGATCAAGGACATTGATGACTTCACTATCAAAGACATTAAAATTAAAGGGTATAAACACCATCCCAAATTGAATATGCCTGTTGTAGTAGTATAAACTCTTACATAATTTCCAGGAATTTGCTATACAAAAGCAAATGCTAGAAAAATTAACTCGCGATGATAAACATAATAGCCGCCGTAGCGGAAAACAACGTAATAGGAAAAGATGGCAAAATGCCCTGGCACCTACCGGCTGATTTGAGAAACTTCAGAAAGATAACAAAGGGAAAGACAATAGTTATGGGTCGCAAGACTTATGAATCACTAAAGAATATGCTCGCTAAAAAAGGGAAGAATCGTAAGACCCTCGCTTCAGGGCGAAAAACGATAATCCTCAGTAGAAATCCTGATTTCGATCCACCGAAAAATGCTCTTCACTTCGACAGCATCAAAGACGTTTTAGACTTCTCAAAAGATAATGAAATTTTCATAGTTGGAGGAGGAAATATATACAAACAATTTTTACCTTACGCAAATAAACTCTATATTACAAGGGTACATACCGATATCAAAGGAGACACTTATTTTCCTGAAATTGACCCCAATCGATGGAACTTAATCTCCTCAAAACACCGGCCAGCCGATCATAAGCACAAATTTGCCTTTACCAAGGAAATTTATATTAAAGCCTCATCAAATTTGTAATCGCTATTCAAATTGCAAAAGTGAGGCAAAACATGTTATATTGTCTCCGAATTAAGATAATCACTTTCACAAATGGCAGATAAGGATTTAAAGAAAAATCTTGAAAAAATGCAAGGAAGCGGCTACATCAGTGAAGATCTCAAGGTAGAAGTAGGATCATTTTCACTTGACGGGCTGGATGAAATCGATGATGACAGCTCGAAATCAGAGGACAAATCCCCCACAGAAAAAGATTCCGACTGCAAGAAGTAATGAATCGTCTAAGAATCGGAATTCTAATACCACATCTTTTCGCCCAGGACAAGATTATTAATAAAGTCGTTTTCTCCCCTATTCATCTAGCTCTTAGCCTAGTTCAGGAGCTCAAACGATTTCCGGAAATCGAAATAACCCTATTTACC
>WJKH01000012.1 GCA_014729235.1 Candidatus Dojkabacteria bacterium
ACCATACTTCAGTAATACCACTATTACCTTGCGATCTGCAAAAGTTAGGTGTTTGTCTATCATACTTACATTCTGACGGCTACACTCGCATCTCGAAATCAAACATTTTGACAGCTACACTCGCATTTTTAAAACAGACATTCTGACTACTGCACTTGCAAATCAGAATCAGGACCACTATCAACCGGATTTAAAGCTCCAGCCTGGACCTCTCCCCAGTATTTCCTCATTAACTTGATGAACCACACTCTAAAGCCACCTTAATCTAGTATCCCCAACAGAAAAAATAAATAAAGTCGCAATTTACCCCGAAATCCGCTATTATTAAACCATGATATTGAAACGCAAGCCACAAATACCGATAAGCTACATAATAATTGCAATCATAATCCTCATAATCGCAGCTGCTCTCATACTCAGCGCATACATCAACCAAAGGAAAAACCTTGGCACGATTATCAACAATCAATCAGAAACTGAGACAATTATAGTAGACACCATTAACCTCTGCATCGACACGACAACTGATGAATTCGAAATGATAACTTCTGATCTTTCAGAATTGGAAAATGAACTCAAAGTTAAGCTAAAACCATTACTGCTTGCAAGTCAGGAGCAAATGGCACACGAAAAAACTGAAAATCCGAACAAAACTCCGGAAACAGCTTCAGAGCTAACCGAGCAAGTGGTCAGCCAATGCCACATAAGACTCAATAAAGACCCCGATGAAACTTTTCAGTACACAAAAGTGTGGAGCAAGTACTTTACCATAGCCACACAGCTAAGCAATCCGCACAACCAGATCTCAACTCAGCAGCTGCAAGACGCCATAGAAAACCATTCATACAAGACTTATCCGGTAGTATGGACAGAAGAGGCCGATAGCTTTATACGTGCGAACTTTGAGCCGGGCGATAAGTACAACACTTATGAAGCAGACGAACTAATTGACCAAGTTGCAGCGTCAGGGCTAACCTCAGATCCTGCAGAGTGGCACTACATAATAATCCCGTTTGAAAAGACAACTTCAAAATTGCAAACTGTACTAATTGCCGACAACCCTGTTTTTTCAGTGGATTTTAATTTAGAAGCCTATCAACTCAAGTCTTCATACTATGTCTCTATTGAATCTGACGAGGTGCTCCCATTTTCTGATTACAAACAATTTAAACCTGAAAATCTCGCAAACACATTTAGAAAGCATTTACTAGAAGCACTGGGTCCCGAAAACTTTAATCCGTCAGAAACCTTTACCGCGGCAATCACAGGGAAATCGAATATTGGGGCGGGAATTCAAGCAAAACAAAATTGTCCACAATGCGATTCGGCTGACCCAATTACAAAAAACTTAAGCCCGGTTTTGCAATTATTAAATAACACTGATCTGGTATTGATAAATAATGAAAGCCCGATTACAGAGGATTGCGAAATTTATCCAGCTCCAACCCAATACTTGTGCGGCAAGCCGGAATCCCTCAAGGCTCTTAAAAGTGTATTGACAACAAAAGTGATAGTTGATGCCGCCGGCTACGATATCTTTGACTTCGGGCGGCAGGGGTTTAACGAAACTCTCGAGGATTATTCCAGAAATGACATTGAGTACTTTGCTGCAGGCAAAAATTCTAAAGAAGCAAAGTCTCCACTCAAATTCAATCACAGCGAATCAGAACTCACACTCGGTTTTCTGGGTTATGACACCAATCCGCTTTATGCGGGTTTTCTGGCGGGTACGAATTATGGCGGGAATGCAAGCACATATGGAAACATTCGAAAAGATATCAGTCAAATGGAAGCCTCAACGGACTTTGCTGTCATTGACATCCACAATCCATTTACGTATTCTAATGAAATAGAACCTTACAACTTAGCTCCTACCAGGTCATTCATAGATGCAGGTGGCGATATAGTAATAGTAGTAAATTCTCCTGTCGTCAAACCTATGGAAATTTATGAAGGTAAAGCGATTTTTTATGGAATTGGAAGCTTTCTGACTGCAAATCCTGCAACTGACTCTGAAACTTCCGAAGAAGCCCGGAACGATAGGGAGGGGGTTATAGTTAAACTGAATTTTTACAGCGGAGAGTATACGGGTTACCAGCTGTTTCCAATTTATATTAATAGCCGCGGCCAGATAACTCTCGCTGACAGTTCAAAGAAAATTGATATCTTAAATAAAATATATAATAAGCGCCCATGAACAAAAAAATAAGTAAATTCTTCGCATTATCAGCAGCAGTATTATGTGCGATCGCAGTTGGGTTTAATGCTCCCGGACAAGCAAATGCACAGGATACCACAGACAGCTATATTGAAGAATTGGAACAAGCGCTAGTACTAAATATGCCTGAAGTAACAGATAATCCTGATCACAACATTACATTTACTGATCCGAGCGGAAAAGGAGTAGACCTGACAATTGATGAAGATGAAGATTACCCTGATATCGAGAGTCCGTTTAAGCTGCCAACACTTTCAATTGGGGAACATACGCTTGTTTTTGAATTTTATGATATTGACAGCACTAAACAGGCCCTTGAAAAAGATCTCGTGGTAATTCCACGACCGCCCCAGATTTCATCGCGCACAGAAGAAGAAGGAAAATTAAAACTAACAGGGACAGCGGTCGGAGATGCACAAATCAAGGTGTTTATTTCAGAAGGCCGCGACACAATTCTAACAGAAACTGAAGTTGACAATAATGGTAACTGGGAATTAACAGTTGACGAAACTCTCGATCCCGGCAGATATATTGTCGCGGCTATTGTACGGAAAAACGGTATCGCCAGCGACTTCTCTGAAGTATCAGCTTTTGACTTGCAAAGTGACGGCAGCGAAGATTCAAAATTCAGTTTCTATAACGAATACAAGATTGAATCAATCCAGCTGGAAGAATTGCCAAACATCATTTTGAATAACCAGAATGTAGCAATATATACTCTGGTACTGATCCTACTAGGATTATTCTTTGGATATGTAATTAAAACACTAATGAGCTCGGGCAGCATGAAAGGCGCAGAAAAAATGCTGCGAGAAGCATTGGGATCCCAACAAGCACCGCAAACCACTCAGCCTGACAGCAAACCGAAGTCTGATTCAAAATCTGACTCTGCAGCTGATAATGACTCAGACAAGAAATCCGGCGGATTATTTGCAAAACTTGGCCGCCGTAAAACTCAAGATAAAACAGCCGCCTCAAAAAAAGAAGATAAATTTGCGGCACTGCAAAAGAAAAATAATTTGAAGCAGAAGTTACAAGCACGCCTATCAAAAAAACAGCCAGTTGAAAAATCAGAACCAAAAGAAGATCTAGAAAGCGACCAAACCACACCTGAGCAGAACGCAGCACCCGAACAACAAGAGACGACTACCCAACAGCAATCAGATAATAAAGGAGCTGACAGCGAAAACGCCGGAAAAGATTCCAAAAATGGCGATACGCCGCAAATGCCCAATCCTGAGAGCAGTAAAAAAGATGAGCCGAAATCCAAGAAAAATATGACCGGCCGTGTGCTCAACAAAGATGATTTCTTGAAAGAGTTTGAGAAATTTGATCCTGATGACGAGGACGGGAAAGAAGTCAAGCCGCGCAAAATGACAGACAGCGATATTCTGCAGGCAATGAGCAGTCTAGATAAATCTGACGAAGCAAAATCATCGAAAGACAAAGCAGATACTGCAAAAGAGAAATCCAAGCCTTCAAAAGACGATGATAGCCCATCAAAACCTGGTCCTGAGAAAGGTAGTGAGTTTCAAGACAGCAAAGCGGATTCGTCTAAAAATGATTCAACTGATGAAAAGCCTGATTCAGAATCTGACTCTGCAGACACCACAAAAGATAAGGAACCTGCACAGGTGAATGAACAGGAAAAAGAACCCGAGAAAAAAGCCGACGAAAGTAATGCTGATTCATCAAGCCCCAAGAAACCTTCAGAGGAAAAGGATTCAGAAAAATCCCAGAAATCCCCGGAAAAAAAAGACTCGCAGCCTGAGCAAACCGATACTGACAGTAAGCCCGAAAACAAGACAGAAGAAAAAGGTAGTGCAGATTCCGTGAAACAATCTGGTAAAACAAATGCTGACTCACCATCCCAACCCGAGGAAAAGCCCTCTGAGACAGATAAAGTGCCGGACTCGAGGAATTTAAAGATTACTCTGACTTCGGACGATTCGGAAGAGAAGGGTTCAGAGAAAAACGGGTAAAGCATAAGAAATAGTCGAAAACCGGGAATTTCATTAGAACCTCTCGAAATTCACAATGCCAGAGGCGGGAGTTGAACCCGCACCCTGTTGCCAGGACTACGCCCTGAACGTAGCGTGTCTGCCAATTCCACCACTCTGGCATAAATTTCCAATTCACTCAAATGAGCGAACTTACTCAAATCTCTCAAGACTCGCAGTACCGAGCGATTCAATATTCCGAGCAAAAGCACGCCATTAAACGGTTTTGGCGCCTCAGGGTTTAACACCCGGAGCTACAAATCGTTTGACTCTTTCACAATTAACTCAAACCTCTCAGAAATTGAATTCATATCCTCAGAAAACTCAGGAAATTCATATGAATTGTCGTAGAAGTATACACCATCCGGCTCATAAAGAAAAATTACAGGAGCATCTGACATGAAAAACTTTTGAAAATCGTAATAACTCTCCTTTCGCTCCTGCAAGTCATAAGTCGTACGCCCGGATTCCAACATAGTATCGATTCTGACAGCCTTTTCAGTAGCACCCGACAAATTCAAGTCAGGATAGTCAACCTTGAGAGAATGCCAGAGATTATACTGATCGGGATCAATAGAAGTCTCAATTTCATAAAGCAGCATATCAAAGTCTCGTGTGGCAATAATCTGATTTATGATCGTGTCGTAATCTTCAGGATCCAGTTCAATTAAAACCCCTTCGCGGCCGTACTGCCGCATTATCTCCTCAGCAAGCCTCGAATTAAACTCATTATCAAGATAAGTCAGAGTATATGACAAGATTTTCCCCTTGTCGTCCTGAAAATAACCACTCTCGTCATTCTTGGAGTAACCTGCCTGATACAAAACTGTTTCAGCAGCTTCTTCGTCATATTCATAAAATTCCATGTCTTTGTTAAATGCCCAGGAATCTTCACTAATTGGGCCTTTTGCAGGACGACCGCTAATGTCCAACATGGCGATCATCTCTTTTCTGTCTATCAAATAGCCCAAAGCCTGTCGAATCAACGGATCGGTAAGTCGCTTTCTTTCTTCGCGTGTGTTTAGATATATAACTTTCTTGCGATTTCGAAGGAGTAGACTATTGGAGTTCATAGTTATAGCAATTTCCTGAAATTCAGATGCTTTATTGCCAATATTACTGACCCCATCCAAGAGATTGTTCTGATAAGCAATTTTCAGCGCATCATAATCAGGATACATCCGGTACACAATTGTAGAAAAGCGTAGAGCTTCAGGATAGTACTCTGAAGCCTCAAAAACAATAAATGTGTCTCGCAATGCATCAATTCTGTAGGGTCCTGATCCCACTGGCTTTTGATTTATGACTGAGTACTCGAGTCGATCCGGCGAGACGCCTTCAAAATACTGGCTGGATACAATCGGGACTGAGATCATTTCAAAGAAAGCCGCATTTGCCTCCGAAAGTGTAAACTTTACAGTAAAGTCATCTATCTTCTCAATTTTAACATCAATTAAACCCTGTGCAATCGTGTCTTTTCCTCTCTTGGTAGCCAAATACTTGCCGGTTTCAAAGGTATATAGAACGTCCTGGGCAGTTAACTGCTCGCCAGTACTAAATTTAATATCTCTCCTCAAATGAAAAAGGTACTCAGTTCCCTGATTCACCTCCCAATGAGAGGCAATTTCCGGAATTGGTTTGGCATTTTCATCAATCTCTATCAGTTTTTGAAAAACAAGCTCATGAATATCTTCGTCAACAGCATTTTTAGTAACGAAAATTGGGTTGGGATTTATGACATTTCCAATCGTCCCTTCAACAAAAACATCTTTTTCATCATCTGAAACGCCTGCCACAAAATCCACATTTGCGATCCGGTGAAAGATCAGCAAACAAATTATCGTGTAAAAAATGATAAAGCTAAATGGCCGGGCAACATTGAAAGCATTTACAATAGCAGCAGGATAATTCCAGATTCTATCTCGCAATGTTAATTTGGCACGCTTTTGAGCTTCTTCCGGATCTATAAAAACAGCCCCCTGGCCAAACTTTCTCTTGATCTCTTCATGGGGATTTTGAGGAATAGCAGAATCAATCACTACCTCATCACCGGGCGTTATACTTTTCATCTGGGAATCTAAGGGGTAAACTTAACGATCAGAAACGAAAGCACTGCCCAGGCTATTGCAAGTCCAATTGTAAGATAGTAAAGAAACTTCTCCAAGCCTCTTCTGGCTCGGAAAACTTCCCCGCCGCCGCCAAACATTTTTCCCAGTCCCTCGGCTCGGTTTTGTAGCAGCACCGCAACGATAAACAATACCGATATAACGATTTCTCCGATCATCATCGCATTTAGTACACCTTGGCTCATATTGTCTCCTTGTGTTAACTCAGTTTACTGCCCTAATTATACATCATTCATCATCGAAAGTTAACAATTAGACCGCATCCACTCAATAAATCCCTTCGCAACAGAATAAGTAAAGGAAATCAATATCATCGAAACCAAATCCGAAAGCACAAAACTCTCTATAGTTATTATAGTAAACGACTGGCTATCAAACGCAATTCCATTGACATAAAATTCGGGCATCAGCAGTTCAAAAATGTAGAAGACTGCCGTCAAAATGAGTGTCACAGAAATCACAAGCGTTATTATATTAATAGGAAGCGTAAGGAATCTCAAAATCGGAAGATACACTTCAACTGCAATTCCGATCAAAATCAGTGCTGCAATATAATACGCAAGATCCGCAGGCAGCTGCAAAGCAGCGAAAAATGATGCCACAAAAGTAAAGATCAGTACGTTAAGCACAATATTAAATGAAAATTTTTTGAAATCCATCATAAGGCAAAAATTAATTTAATTTGAATTAAGAAATAATTCTGCATGAAAAGGCGACTAGGACTTTTTGCCATAGGATTGTGGTATTCGTCCCAACACTCGATACAGCTTAAACTTGCCGGCTATTCGCGCTTTTCAACTGCTGTCTTCTTTCTTAACTCAAATTAATATTTTTAATATAAGGCATTCAAAACAATTCCGCATGAAAAGGCGACTAGGACTTTTTTACTTTATTGATTTTTTAATTTCATAACCCCCATTAAATTAAATCGCCCCGGACCTAACCTCTTAAAAATTGTTATAAGACAACAAATTCCGCTTATTAATATTTGCAAGAAACGGGTAACTTAAGTATACTAGAACACAGAATAATTTTACAAGTGACATCGGATGCAAAGCCTCCCAAACACAAAGATCGGACTTACTATTGATATTGATAATGCAAACGAGACCCTTTTAGCTCAGGCGATTAACAACGGCGGAACATTTCTAAGAATGAGAGTTTTCTCACAGGACATTGAAAAGCTCGAGTTCGCAATCACAATCGCACGCAAAGTTTCTCCTTATCTTCCAATTATCGTTGAACCCCAAGGGAAATTTTTACGGATCAATAATCTGGAAAAGGACTTGATACTGAAGAGATACGATAAACTTGCGATAATCCCAAAAGGGTGGGCCGACCAAAACGAAAAGAAAGTCGAGATAGATTATCCTGATCTCGCAAAAGAAGTCGTTGTCGGGACCAAGATCTTTATGAATAACCACCAAATCCCTCTTCAGGTTACCCAAATTTACGGAAAAACAGTAATTTGCAAAGTTTTAGCCAACGGCATCCTAGTAAAAGGGGATCCTATTGACATTGAAATTGAAAATCTGGACCCCAACAGACTGACTAAAGATGATAGCGATATTCTAGCGAAAGCAATTAAATTTGGCGCCGATTATCTCGTAATCCCCGGAGTGGATAATGTCAGTCAGTTACGTCAGATCAAAAAAGGCGTTTCAAGCAGACAAATTAAATACCTTGTAAAAATTAAAGGTTCCAAAGGCATTAAAAATTTTGATGAAATAATCCAGGAGGCAGATGGGATTTTTATCGATCCTGAAGAAGTAGCCAGCGATATCAGCCTTTATGAAGCAATCGTAGCTATCAAACAAATGATCCAGAAAGTTCGCCGCCTCGGCAAAAACTCAATCATTGAAGTCAAGGCATCAAAATTAATCAGCTTAAACAGCGAAGAGATTAGCAGCATAATCAACCTAGTTCAAGACAGAGTCGATTGCCTGAACATAACCTTGAAAGCCAGAGAAGCAAATCCAGAAACAGTCTCCGGAATCGTAAACACCGTCGCCCACACAGTTATAAATACTGAAAAGTTTTTAACCGCAAACCCGGTCACCGGCGATACACTTGCCTCCGATACTACCGACACACTCTGCCGCTATGTAAGCAACGTTGTGGATGAGTTGGATCTAAAAGGTGCTCTAATTTTAACTCGCACCGGCAAAACAGCTTATTCCCTTGCCCGCCACCGCTTGAAGACTCCAATCTGGAGTGTAACAATGAATCTCTGGCTTGGACGCCAAATCAGTCTTTTGCACGCAATTCGCAGCTTTATAGTTGACACGCTGCCTGACGATCGTGATGAACTTGTTAGCAAAGCCGTCAAGCTAATTTTCGAGCACGGTGAAGTAGACGCCGAAGACAAAATTGCTCTGGTAATGGGAAGTACCGTCGAGGAAAGTGGTCTGAATAGCATCGTCGAGGTAATAGCCGTTAAGGATGTTTTGGCCTAATGCTTAAGGCAATTGTCTAATTCTTGCGTATGAGTCTTTCATTTATATCGAACTGGTCGTCTTAATTCTGTCGATTTTCTAATCCAGCCTGGATTATAGGTGCAGAGCACGGGTTTTCGTTAAGCTCTCAGCAAAACTATTCTATGCACGAACTTGAATAATTATGATGCATTTTCAGCATTTTAATCTTTCAGACTTCCTACTCAATCAACTAAGCCCATTACCTGAACATTCACAGCCATTTTCAGCAACGCATTTTGGCCTTTAACCACTTTTACTTCGACAACATTTTTTTAATTATCTAATGCGCTGATTGGATTTCAGTCTCCAAAGAGGGTATAATAGCGCTGAAAGGTTCTGTTATACTTACTGTCAAACTAGGTTTACGAGCCTTTTATTTGATTTATAATAAAAGCCTTCTTGATTTGAAACTTCTAAATTAATGTGCCTGCGAAGTGATCCTAATTTTGAGCTCGCGAAAAATTTGATCACGGAGCAATGTTCTTTAAAATGGGCGTTTACTTGGCTTGCGACCGGGGAGATACATCAATCTCGGCTATATTGTCGAAATTGTCGAATCGTGTTAGCACCCTCCATCCGAAGCAAGACAAGAAGCGCAGGACTGCGAAGTGATCCTAATTTTGAGCTTGCGAAAAATTTGATCACGGAGCAAAGTCCGAGCAGGGTGACGTAGCCAAGCTGGTCTAAGGCCGCGGTCTGCAAAACCGCTATCACGGGTTCGAATCCCGTCGTCACCTTTTACAACAGAAAATACAGTACGAGTTATAGGTTAGCGGGGCCGGGATGGTGGAACTGGCAGACACTCAGGACTTAAAATCCTGTGCTAGCAATAGCGTGCGGGTTCAAATCCCGCTCCCGGCAGTTCAGTATTGACAATCTTCAACAAATCTTACCCAAAAGTTTTTCACTAGACATACCTCGATAAATCAGCTATTAGTTAAAACAATAAATAATTTAGCCAATAGCCAAAATGCAATATGAAATTCATCCGTATCAGAGACTTATTCTCAAGAAATTAATGTACCAATCTGACCTTCGCTTTTCTGAACTTCAGATTAAAGACCTAACCTCCAAACATTTTAATTATCACCTGCAGCAACTAATTGACAGCGAGCTAATCGAGAAGAAGGACTCGACCTACACTTTATCGACAGCTGGTAAAAAATTTATTGCAAAAGTAGATGAGGCTAACATGAAGCTTGAACTCCAACCCAAAGTTTCGGTCGTATGTTTTGCAGAAAGACAAAATTCACAGACCGGTGAGCGAGAAATTCTTTTGAGCAAACGACTGAAGCATCCAAATTATGGAAAAGTAGTTGGAGTAGGTGGCAAAGTTCGTTTTGGCGAGACTTTCGAAGAGGCGGCAAGAAGAGAGCTACACGAAGAGACTGGTCTAACCGGAACTTTTGAGATGACCGGCATACTGCGAAAAATTGGCCATCAGAAAAACGAATGTAGCGGTCAGGAGATTGTACTTGATATTTTATTTATCCTCTTTCACGTAACACACACCTCCGGCGAACTAATTGAAAAGATTAATGATCAGCAAAATATCTGGTGTAAACTCGACGAGATTCCGAATCGAAAAGATATCACATCAACGGTTCCTCTTTTCCTAAAACATGGGTTATCCGGTACAATTGAGAATTTCGAGCATGTCGTAGAGATGGAAGGCTTCTAACCCCGCTAACTTATAGTGCAACCAATTATTAAAACATCTGAACGTTTGTTGAAACAACAAGCAATAGCGATCCATGAGGCGATTTTTGAGCTCTCAGATACACTAAGAACAAAACAATAGTTTAAAATAGCCAGAAACCTACATTATTTAACACAAAACTACACACTATAGGTTAGCGGGGTTAGGAGGCATCCTGAAATTTATCCGGATCCTCATTGCCGCAGCGGGGGCATTTAGTTAACTTTGAACTGCCTTCGTAAACATAACCACAATTTAAACATTTCCATCGGGACCACTGCAAATCCAGATCTTCGGGAGCCGTTTTTTCTGTAACAAGAGGATCGGAATTCGGATCAGCAGGGACAGTAGCTGTACTAGATGAATTCGTTGGCTCGGACGCTTTCCCAGAATCTCCAACCAGATTTGAATTAATACCAGAACTAACTGATGAATCCGCCATCTTTGATTTTGTTTAAAATTAAATTGAATGTGCTGGCAACGTCTAATTTTGTCGAATCAACCACTATATCATTGTACAACTCAGCCCCGGGATAATCAATTGAATAAAGCTTTTCATAGCGCTGTTCATCCATTTGGTAGCGAGTTTTCAGATTTTCATAGGCTTCCTTGTACTCCGGAGAATTTTCATCAATATCCTCGGGATTGGAATAACCACCACGGCTTAGCATTGTCCGCTTTACTTTGACATTAAAATCAGCATCTATCCAGATCTTTACCGTGCATGGAATTCCACGAACATGTGATAATGCAGCAAAAGTCTTGCTTTCAATTAGGACATCAGGCTGGTAACTCACCTGCACAAGATACTTATCAATGTCAGAATCAATTTCAACGGAGTTTTTAAGAAAGTAGTCTGTCTCATAAAAATCCGCAAGAGAATTGTAACCACGATCCCGTGCAATCTGGCGCATTCTTGCACCTCCATAGTAGCGCCTCAAACCGAAATGCTTGCCCAAATGTTTAGCTATAGTGCTGCTGCCGGAACCACCGGGTCCTCCGACGACCATTAGTATCCCAAGATTCCTGGGCCTTATATTTCCATTGAGAAAAGCAAACATAGGCAGATTGTCAAATTTATTTCTAAAGTCTTGAATTCAGTATAATATCAATGCACATTTTTATCAATTATTACTCCTCACAGAAAGTTCCGGATATCACCAAGTAAAGTTTGAAGCTATCTCATTTAGCTAGTATACTGTTATCAGCCAATTAAATATTTACTGCACGCTGCCCAAATTATGGTTAAAAAACGGACTGCAAAATCTCGAACGCGCTCGAAATCAACTAAAACCGGAAAGCCTGACAAAATACTCATATACTTTACTATAGGTATGGCACTTTTTGGTTTGCTAATGATCTTCGATGCAAGTGTTTACCAGGCCAACACAGTTTTTCATAACCAATTTCATTTTGTACTTTTGCAATCGATCTGGCTCATTATTGGTCTGATACCGGCCATAGCGATTATCCTGTGGGATTATAAAAAATTCTGCAAGTTGGCATTTCCCGCGCTGATCGTCAATATAATTCTCCTAATTGCTGTGCTTTTGATTGGAATCAAGCTTGGCGGCTCCAAAAGATGGTTCCTGATAGGCCCAATCCCAATTCAGCCGGCAGAGCTTATTAAACCAATTTTCATAATGTACCTGGCAACCTGGCTTTCAAAAACCGAACCCAAACGTTCAAATTCTTCGGAAGGTCTCAAAAAACAATTTCAGCAGAAACTTACTCAATTTCTTGTGATTCTTTCGGTTATTTTGCTGCTGGTCTTGTTTGAACCCGATCTGGGAACTACAATGATCCTCGGTGCAACAGCTTTTGGCATGTTTTTCCTCTCAGGAACAAATAAAATTCATCGCAGGGGAACAATTCAGGTTCTAATAATTTTCGTCATAATTGCTGGCGTTGCGGCTCTACTTAAAAGCTACCGAATCGTCCGCATCAAAACTTTTTTCCAATTACTTACAACCGGGGAAGTTGCAGATCCATGGGGCGAAGGATACCAGATGAATCAGGTTCTAATTGGGATCGGATCCGGGGGATTCTGGGGCAAAGGTTTTGGTCAGTCTCGCCAAAAATTCGGCTATCTTGTAGAAAACACAGCCTTCACAGACTCAATTTTTGCAATAATTCTCGAAGAACTAGGGATGATAAGCGGCATTTTGATACTCGCCGCATGGGGCGTATTTCTCTGGCGGACTTATGTCATCTACCAGAATACAAATGACAAACAAGGAAAGCTCCTGGCGGGCGGTATCGGCATATGGCTGACTTTGCAGGCTCTAATGAATATTGGCGCAAATGTTGGCCTAATTCCATTAACCGGAATCCCGCTGCCACTACTGACTTACGGTGGTTCAGGAACCCTGGTAGCAATTATCGGAATTGCAACGCTCCTCAACATCAGCAAGCCCGCTAACCTATAGTTCCTATTTCGCACGGCAATAATGCATCCTCGATCACGAAATTATGAAAAATTCATGAAGTTTTCATTAATTCCAAGCGCCCAAACTTTTCCTGTTATAGCGAGAGATCTTCCGGTCTTCATTAAATCTTCATTCATTTTAATAAAAATCGATGCTGACTTGTATTCCAAATTTGCTATAATTTACACCAATGTCAACTAAAATCCTAAAAAAGAAAATTTTAATCACAGGAGGAGGATCAGGCGGCCATGTATCACCTGTCCAGGGAATAATCGACAAATTCAAAGAAAAATACGGCAACGCCCAGGAAAAGATATTATATGTCGGGGGAAAACTAGTTTCAGAAAGCGACAGCAGTGGAAAAAGCGTTGAAGAAATGAGATTTGAAAACTCCCAAACAAAGTTTATCTCAATCCGTTCAGGAAAGTTACAGCGCGTCTTCAGCCTAAAAAGCATTAAACTTTTGTTTGGTATCATTGGCGGATTTATTGACGCATGGAAAGTTATTGAAAAATTTAAACCAGATATAATCTTTTCAACAGGCGGATATGTCACTGTTCCGGTTTGTCTGGTTGGCTGGCTCAAAAAAATCCCAATTTATCTACACGAACAAACAGCCGCAGTCGGACTTACCAATAAAATAGTGTCAAAATTCGCCAAAAAGATTTATATCTCATTCAAACAATCAGCAAAATTCTTTCCGAAAGGCAAAACCTTGCACACTGGAAACATAATACGCAAATGCGTTTTTGAAAAGAAAGGCAGTGGCCCTGTAGCTCGAGCTGTAAAAACCATGCAGCCAAAGCGAGATAAATTTCCAATCATTTGCATAGTTGGGGGAGGACTGGGATCTCACTTCTTAAATCTTATCACTAGACAGATGCTGCCATACCTATTAACTGAATTTCAGGTAATTCTGCAAACAGGCAAGGATTCAAGCCACAAAGATTATGACATCATGCAGAAAGAACGGGACAAATTGCCAAAAGACAAGCAGTCTATGTTTTTCCCCACAAAGTTTATCGATGAAAATGAGTTTGGATATGTCTTTCGAAACATTGATATCTATGTTGGAAGAGCCGGCGCAAATTTTGTTTATGAAATGGGACTTTTGCGGAAGCCATCTGTTCTGATTCCAATTCCCTGGGTAACTCATAATGAACAGACGCTAAACGCACAAACCCTCGTAGAAGCCGGGCTCGGGAGGATTATTCCACAGGGTGAGGTAACTGCAGAGAAGCTTTTTAATGAGCTTCAAAAATTTAAAGATATTTGTATCCGCGGCGGGTATTGTGGAGATAACGAAGCACTGGACCGTTTGTTCCCGGTCAACGCCGCAGAAAAAATCATTGATGATCTGAATCTTGGAGACTAAGTTCGTAAAATCATAACTATAAAAGTTTATTCACAAAAATCCCAACCGTGAAAAGAGAAATTGAAATCGAGCTAAGATACGAAATTCTAGATAATGAACCTCCTAAGCTTAATTATACCTCCCCTAGAAGAGTACTTGATGTGTATTATGACACGGCAAACGGGAAGTTTTTTAAGCAAGGAATCTTTATCAGAGAACGAAACAACAAAAAACTGGATTTCAAGTTTAATCTGGAAGATTTGAAAGGAAATGATCTCAAAAACGACCATACGCATTGTGATGATTTTTCGTTTACACTGCCATTGACACTTGAATCCAAAAAAAAGATCGATCAGGTTGGTAAAATATTAAAACTCAAGATTCCAAAAGATTTTAATCTGACTAATTTTTTAAATTCAAATTCACTGAGAAAACTTGCTGTCGTAGACAAACTTCGGAGAAAAGCCAATCAGAATGGTTTTTCAATCTGTTACGATGTAGAGAAAACCTCCGGCAGGTTTCTTGAGATCGAAAAATGTATTGAAATTGACAGCGATGCAAATGACTACCGGGAAAAAATTCAACAAATAAAAGACGACATCGCTTCATTTGTAAAAAGCTTCGGTGTCGGTTTGAAGCAAAATCCAATCGGCTACTGTGAAGCGGTTTTGCGTAAGACAAATTTCGACCTTTATTTGCAAGGGAAATATGTATTAGGAGAGGATAAAATAGCTTAATTGTTCAGCTGCAAACTTTCGGATTGAAAAGATACTCTAACCTGAGCCTCTGGACATTATTCGTAATTTTTTACAAAAATTGAAATTACCCAAACCTTGTTAAAATCAGACACCAATAGCAAAACACCACAAACCCGAACTCCTCCCCGCTATCATGAATCCAAAAAATTTGCTATCATTAAATGGCCTACAGATCAATTAATTTGAGTTATGAAACAAGAATGCAATTGAAAAGCGCGCTCTGCAACCAAGTTTAAGCTGTGGCGAGTGTGGGGCCGTATAACCCAATACTATGGTAAAAAGTCCTTGTCGCCTTTTCATGCAGAATTGTTTCTTATTTTACTTTATCTTACAAATATTAATTTGAGTTATGAAACAAGAATGCAGTTGAAAAGCGCGCTCTGCCAACAAGTTTGAGCTGTGTCGAGCGTGGGGACGAATAACCCAATCCTATGACAAAAAGTCCTTGTCGCCTTTTCATGCAGAATTGTTTCTTAAATCAAATTAATTTATAAAAACCACAACAAAATGCCCGAACAAATAAATATCATGGATTATTTTTCGCAGAGAGCACAAAAAGCTCTGCAGCACGCCGCTCAGAAAGCGGTCCAGCACAATAATCGAGCAATTGATACAGAACACTTGCTACTCGGAATACTACAAGAGGATGAAGTCGTTGAAAAGATTTTGAAAGCGCTGAAAATTGATAAAGAGATGCTTAAAGAACAGGCGGAGTCTGTATTTTACAATGGAGACACGGAACACGGTGATTTTACACCCAATCTATCGCCAAGAGCTAAACAGGTATTGCAGACAGCTTTTATGGAAGCTCGCGAACTTGGGCACAATTACATAGGTGGCGAGCACATCCTCCTTGGCCTAATTAAAGAAGGAGAAGGACTCGCATCACAAATTTTCCGAAAGCTTGGGATTTCGCACACACAAGCCCGGCAAGCAGTAGTTAAAACAGTAGGCGAAGGCGATGAAACAGGTGAAAAGACAAGCGAGACATCTGACACACCAACACTTGATAAGTTTACAAGAGATTTAACCAATCTAGCAGCTGCAGGCAAAATTGACCCCATAATCGGGAGAGGAGATGAAATTACCAGAGTCATACAGATCCTCTCACGCAGAAAAAAGAATAATCCTGTTCTAATCGGGGAGCCTGGTGTCGGAAAAACAGCTATTGCTGAAGGATTAGCCTATAGAATCTCGAAAGATAACGTACCGGAAATTCTCAAAAATAAGCAAGTAAAAGAGCTGGACGTTGCATCGCTCGTTGCAGGAGCAAAATTTAGAGGTGAATTTGAAGAGCGAGCCAAGAAAGTTATTGATGAGCTCCAGAAAAATGGTGAAAACATAGTACTCTTTATAGACGAGCTTCACACAATAGTTGGTTCCGGAGCCCAGGAAGGTCAGATGGATCTGTCAAATATGCTCAAACCGGCACTAGCCCGGGGAGAACTCCACGTCATTGGTGCTACAACGCTGAGCGAATATAAAAAGTACATCGAAAAAGATGCTGCACTTGAGAGGAGATTTCAACCGGTTTTAGTCAACGAACCTAGTGTTGATCAGACAATTGAGATCCTAAACGGCCTGCGGGATAGATATGAGGCCCATCACAAAGTAAAAATTAGCGATGAAGCTATAAATTCAGCTGCGACACTATCAGATCGGTATATAAAAGATAGATTTTTGCCCGACAAAGCAATTGACTTAATCGATGAAGCAGCAAGCAAAGTCCGATTGGAGTCAACTTCAGAGCCTGAAGATGTTCGCCAGGTAAAAGATAAAATAGCTGCAATGGAAAAAGAACGTGAGTCCTTGAGTCGAGCTAACAAGCATGAAGAAAGTGCAAAAATTAAAGTTGAAATTGAAAAATTAAGAAAAGAGCTCGAGCCGCTCGAAGAGAAGTGGAATAAGAAAAAGGGAACAGGCACTCCTACTGTAAATTCTGATTCCATAGCTGAAGTTGTTGCCCGAATGACAGGTATTCCTGTAAACGAATTGAAACAGGAAGATCGTGAACGCTTACTAAATCTGGAATCCGAAATCCACAAGAGAGTAGTCGGACAAGATGAGGCTGTAAATGCAGTTTCAGAAGCGGTGCGACGCGCACGAGTCGGCCTGAAAGATCCTGACAGACCAATTGCTTCATTTATCTTTCTCGGGCCAACCGGTGTTGGAAAAACTTTGCTTGCAAAAACTCTGGCAGAACAAATCTTTGGCGATGAGGAAGCTATGATTCGAATTGACATGAGTGAATACATGGAAAAATTCTCAGTATCGAGAATGATCGGGTCGCCACCAGGTTACGTAGGGCATGAAGAGGGAGGACAACTTACTGAATCAATCAGACGCCAGCCCTACAGTGTTGTCCTGCTTGATGAAATTGAGAAAGCTCACCCGGATGTATTTAATATTCTGCTTCAGATTCTTGAAGATGGTAGGCTGACTGACTCAAAAGGAAGAACCGTAGATTTTAAAAACACTATTATAATAGCCACCAGCAATGTCGGCGCAGACCTGATTATGGATTTTGTAAAAGATAAAATTAAGAAAGTTCCCGACAAAAAAACAAAAGTCAGCGAAGCAATTATTCTTGAGAGAAACGAGGAATGGGAAAAGCTCAAAGACCAGCTTGGGGACCGACTGAAAAAACAGTTCAGACCCGAATTTCTTAATCGACTGGACGATATAATTGTATTTAAAGCCCTCGACAAAATGCAACTTCGGAATATTGCTCAAATCCTGCTTGATGAAGTAACCAGGATGGTAAAAGCACAGGACATGGAAATTGAATTCACAGATAAAGTCGTGGATTATATTGCTGATATGGGATATGATCCTGAATTCGGTGCTCGGCCAATGCGGCGAGTTGTTCAAAAAGAAATTGAGAATAAGCTGGCCTCACTAATGCTTAAGGAGGAGATGAGCAAAGGGTCAAAAATGTCTGTTGATGTAAAGAACGGCGAACTTGTTATAAAAGGGTAGTGCGGTAAAGAAATTCAATAATCTAATGTGAGTTACGAGTTACGAGATTCGAGAATCAATAGAGCAATATTTTTTGAATTTCGAATATCATACATTGATTAACAATATTAATCAGGATTATTGCTTAACCTAATTTGTATCAACATAATTTATTTGAGGTAAGAAAGAAGACTGCAGTTGAAAAGCGCGCTCAGACAGCAAGTTTAAGCTATGCCAAGAGGCACGAACCAATGACCTAATACTATTGCAATGAGTCCTTGTCGCCTTTTCTTGCAGGATTATTTCTTAACTCAACTTATAAGAAATGCGAAATCAAACAGCAACCGCCGCCATCAAAATAGCTACTGTAGTCTTGAGTTTCATTGGCACAGTACTAATCCTCGCATACTTCCAAGATACAATCATATTCAAGCTTGCTGACACGCAACACCAGAGAGATCAATCAGCTCAGATTTCAAGTAGCCCTAATACATCTACCGAGCTTTCTAACGAGCACCAAGCTGATTATCAAGGGATTTTCAATCTTCAGCGAGAATACTATGAATGCGCGACTGCAAAAGAACCCAGCTGGCAAAATTGTGTCCTGACGGATAAAATATCAATTGACTTCTTCATTTCAAAATTATCACCCGAAGAACGCCGAAAACAGCAGCTGGTGCCGGTAATATCGTACTACAAACTTAAAACTTTGGACGATTCGGAAATACAAGGTTATGGAGGTTATGTGCTCGTCAAAACCAGCGATTTTAAAAACAAGGAAAAGGTCATAAAATATACAGAGAGGCTGCACGAGGGCCAAATTGCGCCGCCGCTAATTGGAATTGACGCAGAAGGCGGCCCAGTCAAGAGATTTGATTGGCATGAATTTACTTCACTGAGCGAAATAACTGATTTGGATACGCCAGAATTCTGCGAACACCTTGAGAAAGATATTGACTTCTTTCAAGATACAGGACTCAATTGGGCTGTAGCTCCGGTTGTAGACCTCCCATACACCGAAAATGATTGGATATATAACAGAACGATAAGTATGGATAAAGATGAAATTATCGATGTTGCCGGCAATTATATAAATTGCATGAGTCAGGCGGGGATATTTACTACAATCAAGCACTTTCCCGGTCACGGCGATACTGAGGTTGACTCTCATTTTGATATTCCAGAGATAGATCATGTTAAAGATAAATGGAGCGAAAACGAAGGATTAGTTTTTTACAATTTGATGAGAGGGAATGAAAATCAAGACTCTCTTTCCGGCCTCCACGGAATCTTAACAATGAAGAAACTCATCGGGCAGGGCAATTTAACGGATTTTGTTAGCACTAGAGATGTTATTAGTCAGAATGGAAATCAAAATAGACCTGGCAACAAACCTTTCTCTCCGTCAGTTATGGTTGGGCATCTCAAGTATCCGAAAATTTTTGACGAAACTGCCACTTTCTCAAATGGCTGGCTGGATGACGTCGTGCGTGCTGATTTGCATTATGACGGTTTAATTGTATCCGACGATATTGGGATGCTTTCCCCCAAAGATACTGAGCAGCGTGACAGTTATATCAACGATGCCTTAGCAGCCGGTATGGATTTGGTTCTTTTTAGGTTGTAGCAGGGTTTTCGCTGTCTTCATGAAAAATCTGGTTCGCTGGCTTACCAATTGTTTTTTGATGTCATTCTGTTTCGCCCGGACGCTGATCCCCAGGGCTTGATACCGCGTTATACAACTTTTTCAATCCATTTAGAAATTCTACAGTTACCCCATAACCTCTCACATGAACATTATGCTCCCATATGATTCTTTTAAGGCTGCTTGGGTTTAATTTATCTCCTTTATGGTATCCCCGGATACAGATCAACAACTGCGTAATAAAGTTTTGAAATTCTTTAATACCACCGTCTAGATGATCTCTTAAGGCCTGACCATCGGCAGAAGCTTCTGGCTGATCACTTGGTAAAACCATCTTAGCGACATTAACAAGGCCAGCCGGAACTTCTTCATCTCCCTCCTGAGAAGAATTATGATACTCCCAAATCGATCTCCACTGTGCAGGCGACAACTCCCTTCCAGCAGCAATGCGTCTAAAGGCCGTTCTTATAGAAGAGACATATACTTCGGTTAAATCTACATGATAGTCTGCTAAAAGATTATTTCGAACTTCTTCATTGCTCACTCCTGTCACACCCCACTCATTTATTTTTTTAATTATCTCCATAATTGCAGCAATGTTAGACTCTATTCTTGAACGCTCCTCTGGCAATATACTAATCACGATATCATCAAAAATATTCATCTTTAGCATATTTTCACTCACTAGAAGCTCGCGCCTTGAATACTCAAGTATTGCTCTTCGCAATTTTAGTTTTTTATCGTAATTTGCATGAGGCATATCCAAATTAAAAATATTATACCCATGAGCTAAAAGATAAGTCACAGCACCGAGAATATCATGGAAGCCTCCTTCTTGCAGAAGATTCCTGAAAGCATCTTCATCGGTAGCCCTCTCCTTCCAATCTGGATAATGCTCACCTAAAATATCCTCAGCCCAAACTGCTATTGCCCCAACATTGGAAATCTGAGGTTCATCACCAACCTCTCTCTCTTCTTCGTGCTCTTCAGGAAACCGACGTCTTACAACCTGATTGACAACTACGCTAATAAATTCCTCAATCCTACCTTCCATTTCATCTTGGTCAGATGTTTGACCGCAAATATACTCTGTAACCGGCTGAACCGTCCGGTCTGGCTCGGCTCTGTCAGGAAGATCTCAAGCAATTTCTCAACTTGGCTAGAATACATACCAGGATCTACCTGAGGAAGCCCGAGACCATCAGGGATACCACCTATCTCTGCATTTCCGTCACTCATAATAAATCAATAATTAAGTTATCAATCCATAACACCATAATTATATCACAGACGAGTATCCTATAGCAACCAGATAAAAAATAAAAGACACTGTTATAAAAGGTTGACAAAGAGGGTGATAA
>WJKH01000013.1 GCA_014729235.1 Candidatus Dojkabacteria bacterium
TCTATATGTGCTAAAATATCGTTGAATAATTTGGGAATGTGTTCGTAACGCGTCCAGTACCCTGATTTTGCTTGGCGGGATCCCCTAAATACAGGATTAATTTTTGAATCTCGCAACCCACATTAATTCACTTACATTAAATTAAAAGACACACATCAAAAATGAAAAAAGAACACAAGATTACATTCATCATCTCTGCTGCAGTTGCAACAATCCTATTAACCACGCTACTCACCTATTTGTTAGTGAAAAATTTGAAAAAAGAAGAAACCGATAAACCTCCCGTTACCAATACCGAAAGGCCCCTGACGACAAAAAACAATATATCAGCAACCTCATATCCAGTAGTCGATACAAATCAGCAATATTGTTATAACAAATCCTCCCAAATACCATGCCCAGATAAAAACGAAAGCTTTTACGGCCAAGATGCACAATACTCAGAAAACACACCTTCTTATACCGATAATGGCAACGGCACGATTACTGATAACGTCACAGGATTGATGTGGCAGCAAGATCCAGGAGAAAAAGTATACTACTCAGAAGCGGTAAGCGGCGCAGATTCTCTCAATCTAGGCGGCCACACTGACTGGCGACTTCCAACTATTAAAGAGCTTTATTCGTTAATGGACTTTAGTGGAGATGACCTTGATGCAAACAGTACTGACACATCAAATGCCAAACCATTTATAAATACCGACTACTTTAAGTTTAAATATGGAAATCCAGCGGATGGAGATAGAGTGATTGATTCTCAATGGGCAACGAGTAATGTATATGAGTCAACAGTCATGAACAATCAGGAATGTTTTTTTGGAGTTAATTTTGCTGATGGGCGAATTAAATGTTACCCGACTGGAAATATAAAGAAGTATTTTGTGATCTATGTTCGCGGAGCTTCATATGGTGTAAACGAATGTGAATCAACTTCTGCTAACACTATTACTGATAATGCAACAGGCTTGATGTGGACAAAAGACGATAACAGCGAGGGGATAATCTGGGAGGATGCTCTCAACTACTGTTCAAATTTATCACTCGACGGATACAATGACTGGCGCTTGCCTGATGCAAAAGAGCTTCAAAGCATAGTAGATTATTCCAGATCCCCTGATAGTACTAATTCTGCTGCCATCGATCCGATTTTTGATATTTCGACTATAAAAAATGAACTGGGGAATAATGATTATCCATTCTTCTGGTCCAGCACAACACACACAAATTCAGGCATCGGAAGCAGGGCAGCATATATCGCTTTTGGCGAATCTCCTGGCAGAATGAACGGAAATTGGATGGATGTTCACGGTGCCGGTGCCCAGCGCAGTGATCCAAAGGCAGGCAATCCTGATAATTTCTCAAGTGGGAAAGGGCCTCAAGGAGATGCTATTAGGATCTACAACTTTGTTCGTTGTGTTCGCTCTGGTATATAGAGGTGTGTGGGATCAAGAATGCTCAATTGTATTGCAAGATCTCTCGTAGTTCAAAAATATGCTAAAATTGAATCAGCAGCAGCAATTATATTCACTACAGAAATCATTAATAAGAGAGGACAATCTGAATACTCTGAAATTAATTTATTGAACAAGTAATCTCGAAAAGCATCTCCAAGAAAATGAATTTCGAGTCAGTGCGGGAAATAAACTTAAGTTTTTAATGAGTGGATCCCCATAATTCATTGAGAAGGGCCTGTAGCTCAATTGGCTAGAGCGTCACATTCGCATTGTGGAGGCTGTCGGTTCGATTCCGATCAGGTCCATTCAAATATGATCAGAATTTTGGGTGGTAAGCTCTATGAAATTTAATATATCTTAAGAATGATCATGGATAAAAGCTCTTGGGGTTTAGAACATCGAGTGCGAGTTGGAATCAGAGCGATTCATCCCCAGGCTTGAAAGCCTTGGGGTATTCTCGCGGCTTCAATAAACGGGTAAGCATACACAATGCCGTTGTGATTTGTGATGTCGAGGGAAGACAGTTAATACTCTGGCGCTTATTGCGCAGTAAGAGTGGATATAAGGAAACTGTTCGTTTGATGGATCGGGGTGTAGTTCAGTTGGCTAGAACGCTACGTTCGGGACGTAGAGGTCGCCCGTTCAAGTCGGGTCACCCCGATTTTTATCAAACCTGGGCAACCCCTGAACCCGTTTTCCGCCATTATCTGCGGCGTTTTTAACCTTTTGTTATCTGCTCTCGCACAGTATCACAAACCCTCACGAGTTTGTGTACGCTCGCTCACTTGATAATCAAAACAATTCCAGCAAAAATTTGTGAGTTTATGAAAACGATGCAATCTCAACCTCATGAGCAATGACATTACTATTGCCCTTGCCGTACAGAAAAGTCCCGCGAACTTGCTTATTTTCAAGAATTAACGGCACCCAATATTGATTATCATCCCACATCTGATCAATAGGGAGTGAAGCTTGACTAAACACTTGTGGCTTTATTGAATCCGTCTCCTTTGGATCGCCCTCCCAATCATTGATTAGATAAGCAACTGCAGATTGATTCCATTTGGGTTTTGAAGGAAACAGAAAAGTGATCTCGGCCATTTTTCGAAACTGCAAGAGATTTATTCGTATTTCTTCTTTAAATTCACGAATAAGAGCATCATCGCAAGTTTCTCCCTTCAGGTTCTCCTGGTCTCCCACTTTTCCTCCAATACCGGAAATTAAATTTTTGCCGAGGCCAAGGGAGACACTTTTTCTCAATCCCAAAAGTACCTTATCATCAGGTAAAAGCAGGAACCCCACTACAACAGGCATCAAAAATGGACGAGTCTCCATGTAGCTACTTATCTTCCCCATTTTAATTTAAGAGTAATAACTTATTTTGAAGCAATGGGAAGATTTTATCAGCAAATTCCATCACTTACTATGCACACCTTGTGTAATATTAATGCATCCTGTAAAATTCAGCTATGAAAATCTACTTTACGGCCTCTACGGCAAAATTTAATCAATTCAAAAGTACATATTTTAAAATCAGAAAGATCCTTATAGATCAGGGGCACGTCTTAACGCGAGATTGGCTGCCACATACAGAAAAACTCATTGAAACCAAAAAGCATAAACTTCGAAATATTAAAAATATTTACAAAGCTTGTATTAAATCAATACGAGAAGCTGATGCTGTGATAATTGAAGACACCGTTTCTAATTTCAGTACAGGCCACCAAATTACCAAAGCGCTTCAGATGAAAAAGCCAACGCTAGTTTTGTGGCAAAAAACTAAAAATCGACAGTTTAACCAAATGTTTATCCATGGACTTGAATCAAACCTCCTGGAGATAGTCGAATACAATACCGGCAACCTGGAAGAAACTATCCTGATTTTTCTGAGAAAGTTTCGAAATATTGCAAAGAAAAACCGCTTTCATCTGGTACTCGACAATCTTGAAAGGTCATACATTGACTGGGCACAGCATAATTATGGAAAAAGCAGAACACAAGTTATCCGCGATTCAATAAGAAAAGCTCTTGATGAAGACGAAGAATACAAAAAGTACCTAACTCAAAACTAATTGAGTTGAAATGCGAACAACAGCTTGATAAAATGAAGCATGAAAATCTATATTGCAACCGGCAATCCGGCAAAATTAGCTAACTTTCAGGAATTGTTTAGTAAAATCGATCCGACAATTAAGACTGAAATGGTACCCCAAAAAATTGAAGTGGAAGAAGTCGGACAAACAATTGCGCAGAACTCCCTCCTAAAAGTCCTCCCCTACAAAGGAAAGTATCAATCAACAGTAATCGCAAATGATTTTGGACTCGAGTTCGAGGAAAAAGTGACAGAACTTAAAGCCCCCTCAAAAGTCAAACGATCCGCATTAGGCGGCAAAGATCCCTCGGATCTGGAACAGCATGAGATTGGGAAAATTATGCTGGATTACTACAAAAGCATAGCCAGAAAATATGGAGGCAAAGTCGCCTGCACAGCTCATGATACTTTTTCAGCAATTTTTCCTGACGGTTCTACAAAACAATCACATGCAGTGAGAGAATATGAGCTTGTAGACCGGGAGGTTCGTGAGTTTGATATATACCATCCCCTAAATAGTCTTCGGATTTCTCCCAAGATTGGGAGGTTTATTGATGAATTTTCAAATGAAGACAAGATGAAGGATTTCGAGCCTCTGATTGAGGCTTTGAGGGAGTTGGTTTCGTAATAATGGCTCAGTAGGATTAATAAATAATCAAGCGTAAAAATTCTTCAGCAGAATTTACGATGAGATTGTTGAGTCTCCAATCGATGTCCCTTCTTCCCGAACTTTATGGATTGTTTCACAGAGTCTATAGGCTGAAAAATTGCAATATACATTCAAAAGCTGTAGAATTTTCAATGAAACCATTAAAATGTAACAACCAAATAAAACCGATGAAAACCCTGGTAGTATACGACTCAGTTTATGGAAACACAAGAAAAATTGCTGAAAAAATCGCTCAAACTTTGAAAACCCAGGCCCAAAATATCAAAGAAACTGAACCACAATTCCTCGGCGAAAATGAGCTAATAATTATCGGCACCCCAACCCATGCATTCAACCCAACCCCGGAAATGAAAAATTTCATCAAGAAGATACCAGAAAGATCCCTGGAAAATACAAAATTTGCAACTTTTGACACCAGATCCGATATAAAAACCATTAATTCACCTATCCTGACATTTGCCGCAAAAATCTTTGGATATGCAGCAAAACCGCTCGCAAGAATGCTCATCAGAAAAGGTGGAGTTTTAATCACTGAGCCGATAGGATTCTTCGTAATGGGAACAGAGGGACCGCTAAAGGAAAATGAACTTGTCAAAGCCGAAAAATGGGCCCAAAAACTCAATGAATAAAACGCAGCTTTCTAACTTCAATCACAAAGTAACCCTGCTCGGGGGACAAACATTCTCTTGGGAACTTGCTGACCCCAAAAACAGTACTTACATAGGCGTAACTCAGAACTATGCCATAAAAGCTAGATTTGAAAAGAAATATCTATACTGGCAGACCTACCCTGAAAAAGACAACTTTTCTCTGATAAAAAGCTATTTTCGACTGGATGAGGATTATCAACGGATTCTGTCTAATATTGGGCATGACAAATTTGTTAAGAAAGCTATGCTGGCTGTGCCAAATATTCGTTTGCTTCGACAGCCGTTTGATCAAACGACTCTGTCATTTATAATTTCTGCAAATAACAACATTACCGCAATAAGAAAATCAATTAATCACTTGAGGCGCATGCTTGGAGATAAAATCGACGTCGATGGCCAAGACGTGTTTCTTTTCCCCAAAACAGATGTCATAGCCAATACAGACAAAGCAAAATTAAGAGAGACAAAGATTGGATACCGTGACAAATATATATCAAAAACAGCGAAATTATTGGTAGAACAGGATTTGGCCGGCAAGATAACAAAATTCTCAGAAGAAAAAGCACGCAAACACACACTTGCGCTCCCCGGAGTTGGGAATAAAGTTTCTGACTGCATACTAATATTTGCCCTTGGCTTTGAGAATTTATCCCCTATTGATGTCTGGACCAAACGATTTTTAACTGACCTTTACAATTTACCTGCAAACTGGAGTTATGAGCAGTTTAGAGCATGGGTGAAAGATAATTTCCATGGCTATGCCTCATGGGCAAATCAATTTTTATTTGAGTGGTACAGAAATGCCAAAGCAACCTAGTAAAATTATCGATATTCATACACATTTTGAAGGAGCAATTGACCTCAATGCACTCGCAGAAATCCTTTACAACAAGTTCCGAAAGGGCTTAGTTAAAAGCGAAGAGCTGGAACAAAAATTCCAAAATAAATTTCAACACCATCTGGCAAAAGATCTGATAGCCATTTACTTGAAATCACCCGCATCCCAGCAATCGACCTGCCTAAATAAAATCGCGTCTCACCTGAAAAAAAGGACCGTTCTCAATAAACCTGCAAAAGATCTTAGGGACTTTATCAGCCATATTCCGACAGCATTTATCCGATGGACTTGCACATCCACTACTGAGCTTGAGTATTTAATCACACAAACTTTAGCCCAATTTCCCCCCACTCATAGTTATTTAGAAATGCAATTTTCTCCATTTGCACTCAAAACAGAAAACCTGACTCTTGAAAAAGTCATAGAGGCTTTTTATAAGGTCTCAGAAGATCATAAATACAAAAATTTTGTAAAATTTGCGATATGTCTGAGGCGGGAGAAAGGTGACCTCAACAGCCAAAACCTCGCTAAACTAACCCAAATCCTGAGACACAGCGGGATCTCGCAAAAATCTATTAAAATTGATATCGCCGGTGAAGAGAGCAATTACCCTTTATCAAATTTTACTGGCGAAATTCGAAAATTGATTGACTCAGGTTATGAACTCAGCTTTCATATAGGTGAAACAACAGACAGAGATCTTGGATTTGCACTTGAGACTTTTCCTGAGGTCAAGCATTATAACCATGGCATCAAAATTCTGGACCACCCTGAGCTCATCAAAACAGCCAGGGAGCGGAACATTCACTTTGCAACAAGTCCGCTAAGCAATTATTATTCAGGAGCTGCAACAAAAACCGAAGCAAAGTCGCTCCCTGTCAGATTTGCCAAAGCAGGCTTAATCTATTCGATAAACAGTGACGATCCCGTACTTCTTGATCGAGACTTACTGGCTTCGTACAGTTTTGCAAACTAATAATCCACAATTTTCTTGGGTGTCCGGCTTTTATTGATACCAGAGTAGGCCTAAAGCTACATTCGCAAGTATAGAAATGCTATCCTACATTCCTACATTGGCTTCAGCCTGATCATGCTCATCTTAACACGGCTGAAACCGCTGAAAGCTCTATGCTTATAGCGACCCGGCAAATTCAGTTCTTATCCCTGCCAACTGCTCTGCCTTGACTATTTGACCCGCCAGATCCATCGTCATCGTCATCCTCATCGTCTTCTTCATCGTTGTCATCATCATCGACGTCATCATCCCATTTGTCTTTATCTTTGCTCTTGCCTTTTCCTCCGTCACCGTCACCGTCACCTTCATCCTCGTCATCATCATAATCCTCATCTTCCCAATCGTCATCGTCGTCATCATCCTCAAATATCTTCCCTGACTCGATTGAGTCTGCCCTATCCTGTAATTTTACAACAACTTTTCCGATTGAGTCTGCTGCTTGATTATTTTCCCTCTCTTGAAGCTTTAACTGAATCTGCTCCATGCGCTCAATATGTTTACGGATTTGCTCCAACTGCTTGGCAATTACTTCTTCCAAGCTTTTCTCTTCATCTTCTTCCAGCTCCTCTTCTTCAACCTCATCCATCAACTCCTCAAAATTTTCCTCCTGATCTTCAAGCTCAGTCAAAGCCAGCTCTAGTCTTTCCTCATCTTCTTTTTCTGAAATCTTCTCAAATTCTGTCAGTCTCTCATCAAGCATCTCAGACTCTAAGCTGACTTTCTTAACTACATCTTTTGTGCCTGATCTCCGAATATCTTCTACAGATCTGTCAACTCCATAGAGCAAGTCTCCGGGGATTGAAGCATCAGACGCCACCAGTGCCCCGCCTCCAACGAGAACTATAGCTACTGTAGCTATTATTATTGCTGTCATATCAAATCTAATTAGAACTTATCTTAATAATAATGTAACAGTTCCCCGGGGATGTGTCAAACAAAGGAATAGATAGTGAATCCGAGAAAACAAATACAGCAAAACTGAGCTAAATCATAAGTTGTTTACCAGTCCCAATCACCCAGGGATCCTCCCCTAAATAGCTCCACCTAGATGAAGAGCTTTCGCAGGAATAGAACCCTCAATATCAAGACACAACAGCCAAGTCACTGCCCTCCACCAACTCAATTTTCAGCTTCTCTTCCAGTTCCTTCCGATTGGCCTCTACTACACTCGACAAAACCTCATTGGTTGCATCGTATTCAAACTTCACTATTTCTCCAACTTTACAACCGGCCTTCTTGCGAGCGTTTTGAACCTGTCGAGAAAAATCATTTAAAAGTCCCTCTTCTTTCAATTCTGCTGTCAGTTTAGTATCTATGCCGAGTTTATAAGTATATTTTTTTACCTTTCCGTTTATATCCCTCAATTGGGATTGCCCGGCCTCCACTTGGTAATTTTCATCCAGATCATTAAATTTGCTCACTTTGAGCGCGCGTGCATCTTTAACATTAAGCTCTTCGCTCAATATCTCAAGCATCCAGCTTTCAAATTCAACATCAGGACTTGCAACAACCACCTCACTAAGCGGTTGACGTAATTTCAATGAATTATTTTCACGAACTGATAAACCTGCTGAAGCAACTTCTCTAAGTAGAGCCATCTGCGTCATCAATTCTGCATCTGATTGTGATAGTTCGGGATATTCAGGATACAAACATAAGTGAACTGATTCAGGTTCTTTCTCGAAATTCGCAAGGACAAGCTTTTCATAAACTGCTTCTGCAACAAAAGGAGCAACTGGAGCCACTATCTTTGCTAATTCAACCAGCACATAATACAGAACAGAAAGAGCAACTTTGTCTCCCGCAACAAATCTGTCACGTGACCGTCGAATATACCAGGTAGACAGATCCGAAACAAAAGGAGCAACTTCACGAACTGCGGGAGGCATTTCATACTTTTCAAGTGCCCCCTCAAAATCCGATTTAAACTGCCTTAAGCGCGCTATAATCCACTTGTCGAGAATATTCTCCAGGTCCGCTGAATCCGGCTCATCTAGAGACTCAGGCTCCCAATTATGGACTTTTGCATAAGTCTGCAAATATTTTAGCGAATTATAAATCGGGAACAAAATAGTCTTTACCTGATTGTCAATCTCTTTTTCATCAAAATTCGGGCCATCACCAAGCATCACAGGACTACCCATTAAATAGAGACGCACAGCGTCACCGCCGTATTCTTCAATAGTGCCGCGCGGATCAGAGTAATTACCAAAGCTCTTGCTCATCTTTCGTCCATCATTTCCGGCCATAGTGCCAGTCGTTACGACATTTTTAAAACTATTTTTGCCTTTCAGAGCATGAGAAATGACATGCATGCAGTAAAACCAGGCTCTAATTTGACCCTCATACTCGATTATGTAGTCAGCCGGGAAAGTCTCTTCAAACAAATCTTCATTCTCAAAGGGATAATGAATCTGTGCATAAGGCATTGCAGCTGATTCAACCCACACATCAAGTACCTCAGGAATCCTTATCATTTCACCCTTTTCTGCACCCTTACAGGCTTTACACTCAAATTTAATTGGATCCACTCCGGTTCTATGAAGTGATTCAACCTTTTGACCTGAGCGCTCTTCTATCTCAGCCTTTGATCCAAAAACTTCAATCTCATCACACTTATCACAACGCCAGACTGGCATTGCAGTAGCCCAATAGCGAGTGCGCGAAATACACCAGTCAGGAGCGTCCTTAATATTATTAACAAATCGCGACACCATTTTTTCCGGAATCCAGTTAATACTCTCATTCCCTTTGAGTAACTGATCTTTCAACTTGGACACATTTATAAACCAAGATTTAAGAGATTTTTGCAACAGCGGAGTCTCGCAGCGGTAGCAGAAAGGGTATCTATGATTAATTCTCTCCACCTTGAAAAGAACGTCCTTCCCTTCTTCACCGAGATCGAAGATTATATTTTTATCAGCATCCTTAACATATTGACCTGCATAATCTTTGACTTTATCGACAAACTTGCCTTCATCATCCACAGTAAACATCATAGTTAGTTCATAATGCAAACCCATCTCAGTATCAATTTCACCAAATCCAGGAGCTGAATGAACAATCCCGGTCCCTTCATCCATGGTAACCATTCCTTTGTATGAATAGATCTTCCAGTCATTTTCATTGGGCTCATAATATTCATATGGAGCTTCGTAACTCAACCCCACCAATTCCTTACCCAAAAACTCATCTACTATCTCGTATGGATCATCACCCAACACCTCTTCCAATCTCTCCTTGGCCAGGATATAGTAATTATCGGGGGATTTAGACTTAATCATTACGTAGGTTTTACTTTCATCAACCACCAAAGCCCGATTTGCCGGCAAAGTCCATGGAGTAGTTGTCCATGCGAGAGCCGCAACGCGAGGATGTTTCTCGCCTATCTCAGGATAGGGCTTCTCATTGAGGACATCTTCAATACAACGCCGAGTCGGAATATGAAGTTTTTCCCATGGGATATCTTCTTTTTTAACCCACTGGAGGTCCTTGACTTCTTCACAAGCTTGTAACTTTTCCGCATCCTCATCCAAAAATGCTTTAAAATGATGAGTGTGAAATAATCTGCCTTCAAAAACATCAACTGAAGATCCGACTAACTCGATCTTCTCAGGAACAATTCCAATCTCCTCTTCACACTCTCGCTTTACTGTCTCAAGCATATCCTCACCTTTTTCAGCTTTACCTCCAATTATGCCAACAGATTTTTCACGCCCTTTTTCATTTCGAATTGCCATCAAGATCTCACCATCGCTGTTTTCAATAACAACCCCTACTCCGAGGCCTGTCTTACTGTATTTCAAAGGAAACTCCACAGTCACAGCAGGATCTTCCGTTTCTGCATAGCTGTCATCCATAGCGATCTCAAATTTTGAAACAGGTGTTCCGCATCTCGGACAAAACAAAAGAGTCTTGACACCTTCATAAATCAAGCCCTTATCATAAATCTGTTTAAAAACCCAGATTACAGATTCCATGTAGTCCTCATCCATGGTACGGTATGCATTCTCAAAATCTATCCATTCACCAATCTTATCTACATACCATCCCCACTCACTGCTGACTTCTTCAACATAACTTCGGCATGCATCCAAAAATTTCCCGATTCCAAATTTTTCGATATCTCGCCTGTTTTTTAAGCCAACTTTCTTTTCTGTTTTCTCTTCAATTGGTAAACCATGGCAATCCCAACCCCAAACTCTCCTGACTCGATAGCCTTTCATCGTCTTATACCGTGGAATTACGTCTTTTGCTATCCGCGGAAGGAGTGATCCCCAATGCGGGATACCAGTAACAAACGGAGGACCGTCGAGAAATGAATAATGTTTATCTTGAGGTCTTTGCTCTACAGATTTCTCAAATATCTTGCTTTGCTTCCAAAATTTCGTGATCTTGTCTTCACGTTCGGAGAGGGTCTCTCTTGGAAGTTGTTCATAAAAATCTTTTTTTGACATAGTTAGTTTGAATGAATTTATCCCGCTAACCTATAACTCATTAAATCGAAATTGGTTATAGTTCAGCTGAGAGGGCGACAAAGTTCATCGCGGTACCACCTCTCTCTTCTGATTGATCACTCAAACCAGACTCGCCTCCTGCAAAATCCTACAGGACTCTCATTTTACGGTTGAGATTTCCGTCGAGTTCTACTTCCCAGCTAACTTATAACCAGAATTATTAGGTTAGTGAGGTTCTTCTCTTTGCTCACCGCTGATTACGGGTCACAGCTTTCTTCTTTATTATACCACGAATTATCAGTATCTATCAAGTTTGATAAAATAGACCCATGCCAAAATACAACCCAAACAAAATAATCAGATCCGATAGAAAAACCATTGGAATACAAATAACCGAGAAAGGAGAAATAATCGTCAGAGCACCTAAAATCGCAACAAAAGAATCAATTCATACAGTTTTGAGTGCCAGCGAAAAATGGATCGAGAAAAAACTCAATAAAATCGCACAACAGCAGGCACGCTACAAAGTCAAGAAATTTGTTCCGGGAGAAGAATTCCTGTACATGGGGGAAAAATATAAACTGGTAGTTGCAGAAAAGCCAATAAACAAAGTTGATCTGCACGATAATCTTATTATCAGTTCAAAATTGGCCGGGAATCCGAAATTGGCGAGAAAAGCACTTGAAGATTGGTATAGAGAGGAGCTCCGCTCATTTGTAAATGACAAAGCCCGGCAATATGCCCAAAACCTAGAGGTTGAATACAAGAAGATCCGGATAACAGGAGCTAAAACGCGCTGGGGATCATGCAGCGGCAAGAAAAATCTGAATTTCAGCTGGCGGCTGATTATGGCTCCGGAGGAAATAATTGATTATGTTGTGGTGCACGAACTTTGTCACCTGCGAGAAATGAATCACTCTAAAAGATTTTGGGAATTAGTATCAACAATTGTTCCGGATTGGAAGGACAAGCGTAAGTGGTTCAAAGAAAATGGTTGGCTGCTGAGAATTTGAATTATTGATCAAAAAGAGTAGAATATATGGCTATGGAAAAGAAGAATACAACCGAAAATTCATTATTGGGAAAGCTGATCCCCTTTTTTGCTGCATTGATAGTGCTTGTGGGGGGGCTTTATTTCATTAACAGTTCGAGCCAATCTGAACCCGAAAGCTACACTTACAGTGTGTATGTCTCGCCAACATGTCCACATTGCAGAAATGTTAAAGAATTCGTTGAGAAAAATAATGTGAATGACTATCTGGATATAGGCTTTCTGAGTACCAGCAACTCCAAGAATGCCAATAAACTTATGTTCTATTGTAGTAAAAAAGGAACCCCGCTTGATCAATGTGGAGTGCCGCTACTATATGATAGAGAGCATGATGAAATTGTGTCCGGTGACACCCCAATTATTGATCACCTTAAGAAAGTCCTGCCAATAGAGGTAACAGAGTAAAAACCTTTGCTTAAATTGTCACAGATTTTAATCTTATGATATTTTTCGATGTCAGTTTACCTGTTGTAATTTTTGGAGCACTGGCAGACTCCTTTAATCCCTGCGCCTGGTCAGCTCTAATCTTTCTCGTGACTACGCTTCTTTCAATTCAGGCAAGCCGCAAAAAAATGCTCAAGATCGGCATCACATACATTACTACAATTTTCAGCTGCTACTTACTTATCGGAATCGGTTTGTTTAGTTTTCTCCAATATGCTCCCACAGGCTGGAGCCGAGTCCTTTATGGAATCCTTGGAGTGATAGTATTGATCGCCGCCGCTATCGAATTAAAAGACGTCTTCTGGTATGGCAAAGGTATTTCTTTAAAGATCCCTGAAAAGTCGTGGGGGAAAATCAAGAGCTTTATGATCAAGAGCACTGTACCTGCGACAATTACTGTTGCGGCGCTGATCTCAATTCTTGAATTTGGCTGCACCGGAGGTGTCTATTTACCGATCATAGCGATGCTTTCGTCCGATATTGCACAAAATGCTCTTCTTGGAGTGATTTATCTAATTATTTACAACTTTATTTTCGTTCTTCCGCTGATTATCATTCTCGGATTGGTGGTGAATGGATATGCCTACAAGAAGATTGAGGAGTTTAGGAAACATAATCGAAAGCTGATGCGGTTAATTTCAGGTTTGGTTATGCTGGCTCTGGGTGTCTGGTTGCTGCTGCAGGTGTAAATTATTGAAACAGACTGAATCATTTATGTTAAAGAAACTACAAAGACTACTACAAAGCGGAAATACACTGTTTTATCCCGGCTGCCTGACTAAGTATAAAGCTACAAATTTTCAGGAAAACTACGAAAGAATCCTGAGACACCTAAACATTGACTTTATAACGATCCCTGATTTTAACTGCTGCGGATCACCAGTCTTAAACACCGGCACAATAAGCAACTTCAGAAAACTTGCCAGAAAGAACTTAAAACAATTTAATGATTACGCAGTCAACAAAATTATTACAGGATGCCCGGCTTGCTACAAAATATTTACCAAGGATTATGCCGGAGTACTAAAAAAAGATTGGGATATCGAAGTAGAACACGTGTCTCAAACTATTGCAAAACTGCTGGCGGAAAACCAGATACAACTTACTAAAATTGACAAGTCTATCACTTATCACGACCCATGCCATTTGGGGAGGCATACACGAGAATATCAAGCCCCGCGAAAAATCCTGAAAGCAATAACAGATGATTATAGAGAAATGAAACTAACCAAAGAATACTCTATGTGTTGTGGAGCAGGAGGTGGTGTAAGTGCAAATTTTCCTGAACGTGCAAGTCGGACAGCTACTGATAGAATTTTGCAGGCAAAAGAAACAAAAGCTGATATTTTGGTAACAACATGCCCAATGTGCGATTTGCAGCTTTTTCATAACGCAGCAGGAAA
>WJKH01000014.1 GCA_014729235.1 Candidatus Dojkabacteria bacterium
ATCAATTCGTGAATTTTCCAGCTTCAAATAGTCAAATAAAACCTGATCAAAATTTCCGCTTACTAGATTCCTGGCTGCAGATTCAGCATACGAAGCCAAGCCCTCATCATCACTTGCTTCTGCCGCTTCTTCAAGTAACTCCGCGATATCATTTAATTCCTTTTTACAAGCTTCTTCGTACGGAATAGCATATAATTTGCCATCATCATCCCGTCGGATATAAGTGAAATCAGAAGCCATATCATCATCTTGAGAGATTGCAGCCTGAAGCTCCTCTTTTGTTGCATCAGCCGGATAAAAATGAGAATTACCGTCTTTTCCCAGTTCATGTTTTTCATATATTTGCCCCACAAGATCCCCAACCTTCTGCAAAATACCAATTACTTTTTTCTCTGATTCAGATAGTTTTGCAAGTGAGACTTCAAATTTTTTGGTGTACTTCATTCTTCGTGCCTTCATGAATTTATTTAATATTAATGACACGATACGTTTTTCGTATCGTGCCCAGATCCACCTCAACTTCATCGCCTACTCTTGCCCCAAGCAAAGCCTTTCCCACAGGCGACTCAGTAGAAATTTTCCCTCTGATGGGGTTAGCCTCCAGATGATCCACTATCATAAACTCTTTTGAGAAGCTCTCAAATCCTATCTCCACATGAGAGCCAACGCCAATAACAGGAACATGTTTCTCATGAATAACTCTGGTATTGGCAATTATATCCTCTAACTCTGAGATCCTTTTCTCCAGGAAAAATTTTGCTTCGGAAATTTCACTAAAAGGGTTTTCAAATTCACCCAGATTATCGTTTCTTGATTCAACAAGGGCTTTGTCCAACTTTTTTCTTTGTACACTTTTCAGCTCTTGGAGTTCCTTCTTGAACTCCCTTAATTTTTCTGCTGTGAGCAAATACTCTCGCTTACTCAAAAATCCAACCCTAAGAGGTTATATACCCCATCATATCACAAAATAACAGCACAACAAGCAACTAATCCCGTTCCCGCAAGCTTTGTTGATACTAACAAACAACACTTCCTAACTTCGACGTGTATTATTTTTCCTCCAGGCATCAATCTTTTGATGATTACCACTCAGCAGCACATCAGGAACCTCCATCCCAGTATAGTTTTCAGGACGTGTATATTGAGGATAATCCAAATCATCCCCTTTCTGAAATGATTCAGCAGATGCTGAATCTTCATTTCCCAACACTCCCGGAATCAGCCGGATTATGCCATCCATCAAAACCAGTGCCGGAAGTTCACCACCGGATAAGACATATTTACCAATCGATATTTCGATATCAACTATATTCTCGCGAATTCTCTCATCAAACCCCTCATAATGACCACACAAGAGGATATAATCAGTATCAAATTCAGCTTCATCAGCAAACTTCTGAAGTAAATTCTGAGATAAAACCTGTCCTTGTGGACTTAACATAACCACTTTTGCCTCAGGATAACTTTCTTTAATCGAATTAACTGCGTTAAAGATTGGTTCACACATAAGTACCATACCGGGACCTCCACCAAAAGGGCGGTCATCCACTTTTTTATGTTTACCAATCCCCCACTTTCTTAAATCATACGTCTTGATCTGCGCATGACCGCTTTCAACTGCAATACGAAAAATACCTTCCTCAAGAAAGCTTTTTATCTGATCAGGAAAAATTGTAACCACATGAAATCGTATCATTGTGAAAATCGCATTATATAACGTGAGACGTAAATTTCTACCGCCACTGGGAATCGAACCCAGGTTATATGATTGAGAATCATATGTCCTAACCACTAGACGATGGCGGCAAAATATGTTATTGTTTTCTGCTGTATATTATCATAAATATTCAAAAGATGCTATATCTTCGACTTAAAATTAAAAGCCAACCGATTACGAGTCGAAATCTCCTATTGATGACAAAGGAGATTATTTAGGAGCATCTTAACTTCTCCAATTTTCACGAGAATTAAGTAGATTAAATTATTATTGAACTGTATTTATGCCTAACAAAACAAATCCAAGAATCACTCAAGATGGCCTTAAAGCCCTACAAGACGAGCTTGTGCAAAGAAAAGAGGTCAAAAGGGAAGAGTTGAAAGCAACTCTTGAAGAGATGCGAGAAGCCGGGGATCTAAGCGAAAATGAAGGCTATCATCTCGCTATTGAAGAAAACCAAGCAAATGAGACACGGATTAACGAGCTTGAGACTCTTATTAAAGAAGCAAAAGTTGTAACCTCATGCAAACAAAACGTCGTGTGTGTTGGTTCTGAAGTAACAGTTAAATGCGACGACAAAAAAGAGTATACCTACAAAATAGTCGGTCAGGAAGAAGCTGATCCTATGGAAAACAAAGTCTCATACGAATCCCCTATTGGAAAAGCTCTCATTGACAAGAAGAAGGGGGCAAAAGTTGTATTTGATATCCCTGCAGGTAAGAAAAAGTGTAAAATCACGAAGATCAAACGGGCTTGACACCTCAAGGTAAACCCTGGACCTTTTCCAACCATAAATTGCGGCGTTTTTAACCATTCGTTATCTGCTCTCGCTCGATACCTCAAGCCCACGGGCTTGGGTACGCTCACTCGTTTGATAACCAGACTAGTTACTGAAGCTATTCGCGATCTAGAGATTGCTGTCCTATTCAAGTATTTGATTTCTGACCTTTAGGACTTGGCCGTTATATAAGTACCCTCTTCAAAAACAGCTCCAAGAACCTCATTATCGTCAATCAAAGTCCCGCCTGAAACAAAGAAGGAAATTTCCTTCCGAAAACAAAATTGAGCGGCAAGCACATCAATAGGGATATTTACATTTGGCTTGTGCTCGGAAAAATCAACAACTATCCCAAATTGATCAAAATACTCCTTCCAGGTCATGTTCTTAATTAATCTTGCCGACTTATTTTTATCAGGGTCGTCACTGTAAATCCCCTCAACATCGGATAATTTATAGACTCGATCAACACCGGCAGCATCAGCTAACACAGCAGCATCCATATCAGTACTCCAGCCTTTTTTTAGACCACCGGTAATTATTGCCTTTACACTGTCATCCCAGACAAGTTCAAATGCTTCTCCAAGGCTTTTTGGCACAACTATTTCTTCATCCGCATTATCCAGGATTTCTTTTATCAGCTGGGCATTTACCATTGTGGACTGCATAGCCACACCATGCAAATCATCTTTATTTCCAACCATTGGGCGGACCAAATCCCCCATATAACGAGAAAGCTGACCACCTCCGACCACGATAATGATCTTGTCATACTTGGACTGAGACTCATTAAACCAGCTCATCACTTTGGAAATGATGCTCATATTGAGCTTTAGTTTATTGTGGTATAAAAGGGATCCTCCGATTTTGATAACAATTTTACGAGCAGATTTTTGCATTTAGGCAGTTATTAAATTTAAAAGCTAGTCATCCCATAACAAGAATTATAGCCATTATTAAAAATAGCAGAGGAGGAATGTACTGGTCAAGTTTTTTAACCCCGGACAGGCGAATGTGCCAGAAAGATAAAATTGCATAAAAGGTTAACGTTGCTATAAAGGGAAAAGTGTAAATGTTTAAATCACGAGTCAAGTACCCTACAACGGCTATAGTAATTCCACCAAGAATGCTGAGAAATATCCCCAAATTACTGAGTTTATGCGCTATACCAAGACTTGAAACCAAAATCATAACAGAAAGCAGAGATAAAATTCCAATTATTAAGTAAATACTTATATAACCGCTGACCTGAAGAGTCATAGCGACTAAATAAAAAAGCATAATGTTAACCAAATCAAACACAACCCTTGAAATTCGTGATACGGTATAGATTTTTTGATATGTGCTGCGAACGTGTACCATTAGCAAAAATAGGCAAAGGCATCCCAACAGTATCACAAACTGTTGCAGAAAAACGCTATTTACAAAGAAAATAAAACCACAAATTGCAGTGTAGAATATTACCGGGACAAAAATATACTGATACCAACGAGCTTTAAGTTGCATTTTAATTATCACCTCCGAAAACCTGGAAACTTTTTTCCCCGAATAAGTAATGAATGAAATTAAAATCCACGTCAGCAGTAAAAGCAGCCCTATCCACGATACGGCAACAAAGTATGGCAAAGGCATTACCAAAGTCAATAATTGAAGCAAGGCAAAGATTAAAATTGTATACAGCAATTCTCGTCGAAACATAGGTTTTTAAGGTAATGAGTTAATTTGAGCAACAGATTCAATGACACCAGTCTGCAAAGTATCTCCATCAAATCCCACCACAATGCTAAAAACAATTAGCAGCCACCAAATTCCAATAAAAAACAAAAACATTGAATTATCCGCCAACTTACCAATTTTATTGTAAAAATAAACTTCAAATATCAGGAGAGCTAAAATAAAGATTGCCAGACCTATATTTATCCAGCTGCGAACAGTAACAGACCTAAACGCTTTTGTTACAAAACTTGCTGCCTTCATAAAAACCCCCGCATCATCGCGAACATGATCACTAAGGAATTTTTCTGTTACATCAATCTCAGCAATATTCCCGACAGAATCAGATACCATTAGAACAGCACTTTCGACGAGATTTCCGTTTTCGCCCGAAATCTCAATTTGTGATTGGAATTGATTGTCATCTATCTGCTTAAGAGTGAATATCTCATCGTTAACAACAATGCTGATATCTTCAACTTCCTCATAGACTCTAACACTGACATCCCAGAGGTACGGCGCTCCTCCTTCTTTTCTTTTGAGGTCAGCAGACAATTGCCTTACAAAAATATCATGATCATAAACAAGCGGAGGATAAGTATCAACCGTAAATTTCACTGATCTACTGATATCTGAATTTCCTAGAATACTTGCACTCACCTCATGCTCACCTTCGCTCCAGTCATACTCCGCCTCTGCCTCCCAATTTACATTATCAGATTTGACTGTACCAACTGCCTTATCATCAGAGTAAACTTCAACTTCATATTCAGGTAGCCGCCCCTCGAAATCAACTACACCTTGAACACGAGCTTTCGGATCAGTCAAAACATCACCTTCAGCAGGATAATCTATACTTATGCTCTTAATTTGACCATTTTCGATTGATTGATACTCATCAAAATTCTCTTCTGTCACCGATTTAACCGAAGCTTGCTGTATCTCGCTTGTCTGATTTCCAAACATTTGCACAACCAGAACCACCTCTTCATCCATCAAATTCCCGCTTACGACAGCTATCCCAATTTCATTAAATTTCCCGCTAATGATATTTTTCCTATGAGATTGACTTGCCATCCAGGCGAGATGAACACCTTCAGCACTGCTAAATCCTTTCGCAAGATTCTCACCTGCATAAATGTATTTATAATCCGCACCCTCAATAAATTGCCAGGGAGTTTCTCCCGATGGGCCGAAGTGATCCCAATACTGTTTCAACAGCATATCATTCGCTTTCGCTTTTGCTGCGCTGGATAAGCGGGAGTTCACAGTTAACTCCTTTAATCCATACTTTCTCCGCTCAACATTTGTCAACTCAACGAGTTTTTCAGACGTTATCGAGCTAGCCGAAGCAGCAGGGATAGAATCAAACAAAAAATCAGGAGCAAAGTTCACAAAAGCAAAAATCAAGGTATAAACAAAGACGGCAAATTTCCTTATCAAATACGGTTTAAATCTGTTCTTTTTATTTGGAATCAGGAGCAGATTCAGCATGAAGCATAAAACTAATATTAATCAGATTTTGGTTTTTTTCTTTTCCGTTTGGGCTTTTGTGCTAATTTTCTTGCTCTCTTCGAAATTTTGCTCTCAAAATATTCCCTGAAGTATTGCCCGGGCGAATTAAATCTCAGCCCGGCCTTTCGAATTCCCTCCGAAGCCCGAATAATACCCTCCCCCCAAGGATTACCAGTCAGATCAACTTTCAAATTCTTTTCAAGCGCCACTATGTAGAAGACTATCCCAAAAATAATCGTTATAAGTGCAAGACCAATCCTGGATGCAACATCATCAAACAGACCGGTATCAGGCGATGTACAACTCTGCTTAACTTCAAATGCGTAATCATCTCTCAGTGAGTCATCCGAAGGATCATCAGCTGGTGTCACAAAAACTTCATTTCTATTGGTTCCGGTCAATGCCTGCGAGCCGGCAATTACATTAAAGCCAACAACGATTTTACCACCGGGGCTGATATCCCAGCCACCTGATTTTTCCCAACGCAACTCTTGAGTATTTCCTACATTGTCAACACTCGGATTTTGCGATCCATCCCCCACTACACCTGAATTTAATGTCATTGATATACCATGATTATACTGAAATCCCAGCGGAAGCTTATCTACTATCGAAGTGATCTTTTCTGTGGAAGACCCATTATTTGTTATTGAAATCGTGAATTTACCTGAACTCTGTGATGCACTCCTGCCAAAACACCCGGTACCTGTTGTTTCAACGACAATATTATAATCACCTGCCTGCGTTTGATTAGTGGGCGACTGAGTATCTGTAGTCGTTGCCTCACCCTGCTGCTGATCTTGTGGCTGTGCATCATCAGTTTCTGAAGAAGTATCCCCTGAAGTTTGATTGTCTTCTCCGGCATTATCCAACGAAATTGCAGAAGTCGCCCCACCAAGAAGCACAGGAAGAGCCCCGCAACTATAATCTGATCCATCTATTGTCATTGTCAGATCGACACTAACAGCCCCCTGCGTTGCGCCGGAATCCAGGGCAACTATTAGCGGTGAAGAATTAACTGAATCATCACTCAAGTCAAGCTTGACAATCTTTGTCCCGGCCTTTAATTGAAAAGCTTCTGTTTGCTGCTCACTCTGATCTGCAACATCGATTTTAAAACTCATTTCAGTATCTTCAGTTATTCCATTCACTGAAAGCTCAAGTTCATTAATCTGTACTGATGTTTCATCAGACTTGTCGGGAGTAATCTCTGTAAAAACGCATGATAAAGCACCTTCCGGAATCTGCTTTAAATCGAAATTCTGACTGCCAAGATTATAAGTCTGATCTCCATAAGCCATAGTTGCAGAAACTTTTACAGCGTAAGACTGCTGCGACCAATCATCAGGCACTGAAACACCCGGATACTGAAGCTCCGTCGACGAAATTGTAATCATGTCTTTCCCTGCAACTCTCGTCGTAGCGATACTTACTGTTACCGGGGAAATCTCCTGTCCCTGAGCCTCAGTCTCGAGCTCGAAAGTCAAACTTTCGGCCTCGCCAGGAACAAAATTGCCAACAGGAATCTCAACCCCGGAAATACTTAGATTGCCATCAAGCACATCTGAATCCATTTTAATTTGCCCAAAAGTAGAAACCTCGGGAGCCATAATTGAGTAAATTCTCTTACAAGCCTGCATATCAAGATCCACAACCTCACCCTCACTATCTGTATAGGTCGCAAATCCTGTAACTACCAAACTTCCTGCATCTCCAATTAAGTCTCCAAGTGACATTTGCCCATCTGGATTCAAATTCAAAACATACGTATCCTTCCCCGATCCATCACACATAGAATTTCCTTCATCAACGCACGAAATAAGATCATCCAGAGTAATTTTTAGCTTTTCTTCATCATTGATTTTTATCCCCAACTCCTGATAATCCAGATCAGCATCAAAAGCAACGCTTATCCGGACAGGCAAATCGGGATCAAGCTCCGATGATATTAAATTTCCACTGACACCATAACCATAATCATTAGAAGACAAGTCCTGCACCATCACATTGGCACATGATCTGACAGAAGTTCCAATCCTGCACATATTCAATTCCTCATACTCAACGGATTTACAGCATTGGCACACATTTTTGGCGGTTAATAATTCCGAAAACTCCGAATCAGTACACTCGCTGCACTGTGAATTCTCCGAAGCTCCGTTATATCTACACTCGTACAACGGCGGAGCGCCGATCAAATCTTCGGAAACATTATTGCAATTGTTATCGAAAAACTGATAATATTGTGCCGCTGGGATATCTGAAACGGAGCATTCTTCACTGTCTTCTTTGTAAAACACAGAGCAGTAAGGCTGATCCGCAAATGTGGTTGTCGGGGCAACTTCACCTATCGTTGAATAATAGTATGCTACACCAATCCCTCCTAATCCAAGGATCACGGCTACAACTAATATTAGAGTAACTAGTGTTTTAGTAGTTTTATCTTTCATTCGTTATCAGAAGTTTTTTTGAAATGTTAAGGCCTTCATGCCAAGCTTCTGCAGCACAGTATCTATCTCTATATAATGACATTATTTGGTGATAATTGCAACCCCGCTAACTTATAGTAAACCTTGCGTTTTGCCATATCACTAGATTAATGTGAGTTAAGAAAGAAGATCGCAATTGAAAAGCGCACATCCAGCAGATATAAGCTATGTTGGATTACGGGGAAGAATGACCCAATACTAATTTGAACACAGCATTTAGAAAACAAAGATCCCCTCATCTATGGAGGGGACCTTATATACAAAGCATTGATTCAATTATTTAACTGCTTCTTTCAAAGCCTTACCTGCTTTAAATCGTGGAACGTTTGTTGCAGGAAGTTGAATCTTCTCAAGAGTCTTAGGATTAATACCTGCTCTTGCAGCTCTGTGACCAACGTCAAACTTACCAAAGTTTGTAATTAGCACAGCTTCTCCTTTTGAGAGAGATTCTCTTATCGTATCGAGTAATGACTCGATAGCGGCTGTAGCATCCTTCTTAGTCAGACCTGTTTTGTCTGCTACTGCCTGTACAAGATCTTTCTTTAGCATTTTTGCTTTTCCCTCCTTTCTTTTAAGATAGTATCAAAAAGCTGATACTAATACATAAAATAGATCAATTATTGAGAAATGTCAATATTTAAAGGGATTTTCACACTATAAGATGATTTTTATTGATTTAACAGGGGAATTCCGCAACGTCTTATAGTGTGCAAACGTGCGATAATTCCCCTGTTACAAATGCATTGATATAAATTTTAGCCGGCAACCTCCTGAGCTCGAAGCTCTCTAATAACATTAACAGTCACAGTTCCCGGATAAGTCTGGGTGCGCTTAATTTCGTCAGCAATTTGTTTCGCAAGAAGTGTAATCTCATCATCATCAGTTATATCTGGCTTAACCAGGACTCGTACCTCTCTCCCAGCGTGGATAGCATAAACGTCATCTACTTTATCACCGCCTATCTTTTTAGCAGTATCTTCAAGAGCCTCAACACGCTTGATATATTGATCATAACTATCTTTACGGGCTCCTGGTCTTGCACCTGATATCGCATCAGCAACATGAATAATCCATGCTTCAATGGAACTTGGCTCAATATCCAGGTGATGCCCTTCAATTGCATTAATCATCCTGTCAGGTAAACTGTATTTCCGTGCTATTTCGCCTGAAATATGATGATGAGGCTGCTCAACCTTATGAGTAAGCAATTTACCTACGTCATGAAGTGCTGCGGCTTTTCTAACAAGCTCAACATCAGCGCCTAACTCAGAAGCTAAAGCCGCTGATAAACGGATAACTTCAATTGTATGGGTCATCAGGCTCTGTCCATAGCTGGTTCTGTATTTCATCTTTCCCAGCAGCTTGAGCAAATCTGAATCAATCCCCGGCCAACCGGCTTCTTCAGCTATAATTTGCCCGTTTTTGCGAATCTCGGCAGCAATTTCACGTTTGGCTTTTCGGATTTCATCTTCAATAGTACCGGGATGAATTCTGCCATCAGATATCAGTTTTTTAAGTGCTACACGTGCAATTTCACGTCTAAGCGGATCAAAGCATGAGATCCCGATTTCTGTCGGAGATTCATCAATTATTAAATCGACGCCTGTAGCCTTCTCAAAAGCCCTTATGTTACGGCCATCTTTACCAATAACGCGTCCCTTGATTTTCTCATCTTCAATTTTAATAACTGTAGTTGTAGTCTCAGAAACGTAGTCAGTCTCTATTTTGTGCATAGCATCAACCAAGATCTCTTTTGCTCGTTCATCAGCAATCTCCTCAGTTTTCTTTTCTACCTCTCGAATTTTTCGAGCCTTAAAGTCCTTGAGATCTTCCTCAAGCTCTTCAAGGAGCTGCTTCTTGGCTTCATCTTCCGTCATTTGAGATATCTTTTCAAGCTCGGTCTTGAGTTTTCCGCGCCCTTTATCCAAAATTTTCTTGGCATTGCGGACTTTATTCTTATCAACTTCTACTTGTTCCGCTTGCTTTTCAATAAGCTTAGCCCTCTTATTGAGTGTTTTCTCACGTTCAACAAGTAAATTTTCCTGCTCAGTCACTTCGCGCCTTATTGATCTAGCGGTTTCTTCGGCTTTCTCTTTGATTTTTTCCGCTGTATCTTCTGCTTCTTCAATAGCTTTCTTGGCTTTCTCACTAGCCTTTGCTATAGCATCTTCCTCAGAAATTTCAACCTTTTCTACTTTCTTACTCTGGGAATAAAAATAGTATGCAGCTGCTCCAGCAGCGAGAGTTGTTATTATTAAAATAACTTCCATAGTGTATATGTTTAAAAACTTAATTCATAAGAAAAAAGGTGAAATTGGGGGTCTGTGAAAAACACTGAAGATGGATACACATCAAAAAATGCCTACCCAAAGAGAAATACATACTTCAAACCAAAAAATTCTGCTTTTCTATTCAATTAGTATCAATTTTATAGTCATTTTTTCAGTTTTACGTTTCTTTTTCGTAACAAAACCAAGTTTTTCGTTATCAGAGCCCTATCTTTCTGACCTAATTTTCTAACTTAACTCTAATAAAATGATATCACTTATTCTGTTCTTTTTCAATCAAATCACTGAAATCACACTCCTTGACGTCTTCCATATTCTTATTCAAAATATCCACTAACCGCTGATAAAATCGTAAATTATGCTGAGATAAAAGCGAGTATGCAACGCCTTCCTTCGCTTTCAGCAAATTATGAAAATACGCACGAGAATGATTTTGGCAAGCTTCGCAATCACATGTTGAATCTATTGGATCCAAATCTTCCCCGTAAGCAGCATTTTTTATGTGCAGCAAACCTTCTGTATCCAATTCATCAAAAGAGTAAACAGAACCGTGTCTGGCATTTCTTGTAACAAGAACAGTATCGAAAACCTTATAGCCGATTTTCGCTGCAGTCAAAATATCCTGAGGCTTACCTACACCCATAGCGTATTTAAATTTATCTTCCGGTGTATTTTCTATTACTGCCCGCATAGGCTCAACTGCCAATTCACCATTGGCATCAACGACATAGCCACCGAAGTTGTATCCATCAAAACCGATTTTAACCAATTCTTTTGCGCATTTTTCCCGTAAATCAACGAAACTCGCTCCTTGCACAACACAGCTTAGCTTCTTACCTGATTTTTTAGAGCCACCATATTTTGTTTCAAAATGTTTTTTTGCCCTGCCAGCCCAATTAATAGTGTTCTGAACAGACTCTTCAGCTTCTTCGCGAGTAATATCTGCTGCACGGCAGTCATCTAAAACGACTAAAATATCGCTGTCAATCGCCATTTGAATATCAATAGAAGACTCAGGCGTCAACTGGTACTCAGTTCCATCCCTGGGCGATTTAAATACAGCTCCATTATCGGTAATCTCCCCCTTCCACTTACCTGAGTGAATTAGTGAAAATACCTGAAAGCCACCTGAATCACTCAGCAACCAGCGATCCCAATTCATAAATTTATGCATCCCTCCAAGATTCCTCATACGATCTATTCCAAGTAAAATCAGCAAATGAAGTGTATTTGTAACAACTCCTTTAATGCCAATCTTTTCTAACGTTGCGGTTGAAATATAGCGAACCGCACCATTAGTAGCGTCCGGTAAAAAGATGTACTCTGCCCCGAATTCACGGGGCGTGGTATAGTTATCGGGATTTGAGTTACTCTGCATCTTGACTTACTTCATCCATTTGAAATGTGGGTTTTCTGAACAGAGCCAGCAGGAGAGTAACTTTGGAGGCAGTAAAAAGCATAAATTCAATAAATGACCCGATAGCAACGATTGAGATATACGCACTCGCAGACGTATCCACTGGGTCACCACTTACAACTTCCGGAGGATAAAGGCCGCCGGGACCTTCGTAGGCAAATTGGAATGAAAGCAAAATCGGTACCAAAAAAGTCAAAAACGATATAATCACGGATAAACCTGACAGGATAAAGTATAAAAATGTCAATGCTCGATTCTTTATCCGATTTTTAAATATCCCCGTCAGCACAATTCCAACAATATCCAACGCTATAAAAACAATCGCCCGCCCGGCACTCGCAATTAAATAATAATCCATAGAAAACTTTTCAAGTTAAACTTAAATAATCATGGTCGAATCACCATAACTTAAAAAATTATACCTCATTTCAATAGCTTTTGCATAAGCTTTTTTAATTAATTCAGTCCCTGCAAATGAGCTCACCAGCATAATCAGGCTTGACTTTGGAGCATGAAAATTAGTTATTAGATGATCGACAATTTTCCAATCATATCCGGGATAAATATAGAGATTGGTACTCTTTTTACCAGGACTGACGGTATAATTGTTGGTTTCATCTGATTTTACTGCTGAACTTTCCAGAGCACGTGTAACAGTAGTTCCAAAGGCCCAAACATCACTACCTGCCTTGATTGCATTGTTGATTTTCCCTGCTGCTTCGGATGTTATTTCAAAATACTCACTGTGAATGTCAAAGTCCTCAACGTTTTCTGTTTTCACAGGGGCAAATGTCCCCCAACCAATTTTCAGATTAACATAAGCTATCTGTGCACCTTTCTCTTTAATCCTGTCCAAAATTTCGTTTGTTAGGTTCAGACTTGCTGTTGGTGCTGCAACTGAGCCTTTTTTCTTCGCAAAGACAGTATTATATCGGACCTCATCTTCCGGCCCAGCATTTCTACGCATATAAGGCGGAAGCGGGACGTGACCGTACTTTTGGAAAATTGATTCTGTAGGATTTGACTTACGATCGCCGGGCACTTTAATTACAAAGCCCGTCTCCCCTTCATTTCTATGATCTATCTCAATTATCTCCCCATCAGGATATTCCAATTTGTCTCCAATTTTTACATGCCTTGCACGTCCGACAAGTCCGTACCAGTACTCTGCATCAGTTTCATTTTGTTTGTACTGTATATTATTTAAAAACAGGACTTCTACTTGACTGCCTGTTCTCTGAACTTTAGGAAACGTCCGCACATTTATTACTTTTGTCTGGTTTAATACAACCACATCACCTTCTTTAATATATTCTGGGATGTCTGTGTATTTTTTATGATACAATTTTTTCTCAGTTCGGTCTATCACTAGCAATCGTGTACCGCCGCGATTTTCGGGGGGATATTGTGCAATGAGTTCTTCAGGGAGTTTGTAGTCAAATTGATTTGTTTTCATAATTTTTAGACATATCACATAATTGAAGTAATTGAGTATTTTTCTTCCAGTTTCCAAAGCCATTCGCGTAAAAATTCACGATCTTCTGGATCTTTGAGGTATACCTCCAAACTTGCGGGAAGCTCAACGTCAGAGATTTCCACCGGTGTATCACCGCCGAGATTATTCACTAGCCATTCATTAGCCTCGTCCTGCGAAGTGTACTCGATCCTCTTTACCTCAAATTCCTGTTCAACTTTTCTTTTTAGGTTAAAGATTGTATCTTCATCCACACCAGGTTCAAAGAATACCGAGATTCGAGACTGAGCATTGGCCCTTTCTCTTCGCAACAATAATTCACAAGCCTTGCTGTCACCTGTTACAAATAGTTTTACAGCAAAAACTATATTGATCAGGCAGCTAATAACAAGTAGCAATGAGAGAACTATTATCATTACCTTTTTCATATGATTTTCATCAAAACTTAATAATAGTGAATTTTACCACAAAGAAGTTTTCACATATAATTACAGATATGAGACAAATTAAAACACTATTCCTGGGATCAAATTGGGAGGCACTGGAAACCTTGAAAGTTCTCCACAATGACAAGCGATTTGACATAATCGGCACAATTACACAACCCGACAAACCGGTTGGGCGCAACCAGGAAATTAAGCCGACAATGATAAAAGAATATTGCCTTGATCAAGAAATCCAAGTCTTTCACACTCTAGCTAAAAAATCCCTCTACCGAGAGGCTCTCGAAAAATTTAACCCGGAACTGGCCGTCTGTAAATCATTTGGAGAGATTCTTCCAAAATTCTTTATAGAAGCACCCAAATTTGGAGTTATTAATGTACATTACTCCCTTTTGCCAAAATATCGTGGAGCTGTCCCTATACAAAAAGCTATTCTAGAAGGAGATTCGCAAACAGGTATAAGTATAGTCAAGATGGTCCGCAAACTAGATGCCGGGCCTATAATTTCACAATTTCCTGAAAAAATTCAGCCCGACGATACCAATATCTCATTACGCAAGCGTCTGGTACAAATGACAGGCAATGTGCTGCCCGATATTCTTGAAAAATGGTGCGCTGGAAAAATCGAAGCCACAAAACAAAATTACGCCCAAGCCACTTATTGCTGGGAAAAAGATATTGCCAAGAGCCAGGCTCTGATTGACTTCAAAACCATGCCCGCCAATCAAATCGATCGTATGGTAAGAGCTTTTGTCCCCTGGCCTGTAGCGTGGTGCCTGCTGCCGGACAACCGCAGAATGAAAATTTTCAAAGTTGCTATTGTCAATGATCCTTCCCCAAAGCTCGATCCCGGAGTTTTTAAGGTGATTGACAACGATTTCATGGTCGGAGCTCCCGGGGGTGTAGTGATTGATTTACTTGATGTTCAAATTGAAGGGAAGCGCCATATGGATATGGCTGCTCTAATTAATGGGCTGAAAAACGAATTCTAGTTTGATTTCGAGTGGATGTCTAAGGACTATCTTGGACGAAAACTTCTTTTAGTCGCTTCCCTGCCTTGCGGTAGCTGTCATAAATCATTTGCTTGCCCAGTTCATTCCCGAGAAGTTGTGCTTGAGCGAAAGCTGGGTTCCAATCACCAGCTAAAGTTGACATATACATATTCGCTATATGATTCCCTCCACCGTGACCTTTCAATTCATTGATGATCCATTGCAGACGGATCTTTACCGCCTCAGGATGAAACCACCTCTCAAGTTCCGGAATTGACCGTGAAATTGCAAAAGCGGCAGGGAGATCATAGCCTGCCAAAATATCCAGATTTAATAGAAAATTCGGGTTAAAGGACAAAATGCGTTGCTAAAAGTTGCAGTTTAGTGTATTACAGCGATATAAATGAACACTAAATTATTTAGAAAAATAAAAATCGTGAAAAAAAGAGTAAACATTGCAATGCAAAAACTACTAAAAAATACGGCCGGAATCGAAATGGAACTCAAAGATATAAGTGCCTAAGCTGCGGAAAAACATTTTCTAATAAAAAACGAACTAACCCCGATAAACTAATAAAGAAGTACTTCGAAGATAGGAAAGTATATCGAGACCTAAAAGAAGATCAAATACCCCATAAGAAAGTCCAAAAGGCAATAGACTCATTAGACTATGAATATCCAGATCTGATTCCCAGAGCCTGTGTAATAGGAATTGACGTCACATATTTTGGAAAAGATCTTGGCGTTGCCATCTTCAAAGATCTAACTAACGATGTAATTTTACACTGGGCTTTTGTTCGACACGAGAATATTTCTTCGGCTGTCAGAGGGATTAAGTATTTAAAGAATAAGGGAATAATACCACTAGGATATGTAGTAGATGGAACTTGGAGTTTTTTTGTTCGTTACGGTTCTTACGGAAATATACAAATGTGTTTAAAACATATGAAAGATGTTGTCAGACGGTACATAACCAGGAACCCAAAACTTCAGGCCGGAAAAGATTTAAAAAAGATTGTAAGTAAGCTAATTCACATAGAGAAGAAAGATTTTGACCGAGAGTATAATTTATGGTTGGGAAAGTACAAAGATTTTCTAAAGGAGCGCACATATAACGAAGAGGGAAAATGGGTTTACACACATCAACGCCTTAGAAGTGCTGTAAATAGTATTAATAGGTACAGACAATACTTATTCACTTATCAAAGTAATAGATGGCTCAAGCCAACAAATAATTCTCTTGAAGGTACTAATGCTGGCCTGAAGGGATATTTTTCTGTTCATAGTGGCTTAAGACCGGATAGAAAGTTAAAATTGGTTCATCACTACCTAAAAGAGAGGTCGAAGTTTGAATGGGGGTCTCAAAAATAGCAACGCATTTTGTCCTTTAACCCGAAAATTCGTCCAATCACCCCTAATCAAATGCAGATATCCCTCTAGCGAACCTTGAGACTGATTAATACAATAAATTGCGCTGATTCTTCCGCTCTCAGTCCTATGCAGGACAACGCAACTTTCAGCGTCCCCATTGACAAAAGCCTGATCAGCTTCTAAAGCTGAAATGTTAGTACAAGTCTCCTTGTGCGCAAAATGATCGCTTGTTAAATCCCTTGAATAAAAGCCAGATTGCCCGAGAAAGCACCCAAGCATACTTGGCAAATCTCCTGGATCAACAGAAAGACCTTCTGGTAAACTGCACACAGTCAAATTACCCTCATCACTATTGAAAACCACCTCCATAATCCTCTCCAATCAAATTCAAAAACCACCACGAACATATACGAAAAGAAAAACCAAGCACCCAATAAGCCGAATTCTGTTTATGCAGTTATCTATCTAATCCTCCTCTAACAAAGCACAAAGCTCTGCTGAGTAAACTATCAGTTCTGACATGAGCCAGAGCTGATTGCGGCTTAATAACCTTGCTTCAAGTGGGGGTTACCACGCCACTTGCCATTGCTGACAAGTGCGGTAGTCTCTTACACTGCCTTTTCACCCTTACCAATTAAAAATTGGCGGTTTGCTTTCTGTTGCCCTTTTCTCCGTAAGCTTTCACCTACCCTGCTCACACAGGCACTTACTTCGATTTTATAATGTTCGAAGCCGACTTGAAGTCCGGACTTTCCTCTTATTGACACTCGCCAATAAGCAACTGCTTTGGGTGCTTGGTCTACTAACTTATAATTAGGATCTATAAGCCAGCATCTTTATTATACCACGAAAATGCCTGTTAAAACCACTTAGAGAACAACTTTTGTGTACATCAGACCGTCTTATAGTAAATTAAGCCGATTTCATAATGTTTTAAGGACTTTTTAATAATTGATCTGTAAAATTAGACCATGAATTCAAAAATATACAGTTCAACAATACTTGGAGTAAAGGGCCTCAGGGTCCAGGTCGAGACAAAAACAGGAAACGGGTTGCCGACAATAAAAATTGTAGGAAGAACGGATAAAACTATACAAGAATCCAAGGAAAGAGTTGTTGCGGCAATTAAAAGTCTCGACCTGAACCTTCGGCCTCGAAAAACACGAATAAATCTAGCTCCGACTGAGATACCAAAAGTCGGATCCGGAACCGATCTTGCTATTGCACTAGGCATAATTCTTGCACAAAAACCGGAAGTCTCAGCTTATGAACTCACAAAAACTAATATTTTCGCATTTGGTGAATTGGGCCTCGACGGAAAAGTCTGTCAGGCAAGAGGCATTATCCAATTTATTGAGACTCTGATGGATTTCTCAAAAACATCAAAATTCAGAAAAAACACAAATCTAGTTTTTATTCCTGACAATCATTTGGCTAAGCAAGCAATAACCAATCTAACAAAGATTCCCGATCTCTACAAAATATATTTTATTTCGTCAATTCAAGAGGCTGTCGAGATACTGAAAGCTAAAAGCAAGTATCACAAGATTGATCAAGTTCCGATGGGATTTTGGAAAAGGACGCCGGCTCATGAAGTAAGTATCGATGAAATATGCGGGCAACACAATGCAAAAAGAGCATTGCTTATAGCGACCGCGGGAAGGCATCACTTGATGCTTGCCGGGCCAATTGGGATCGGGAAAACACTCTTGGCGAGGTCAATTTTAAGTATATATCCCAAGCCTGAGAAACATGAGGTTTTTGAGATATTAAAGGTTAAAAGCAGCTTTAACTCTGATTTAAACCCAGAAATTCCTTTCGAAGAAATCAGTAAAACCGCTACAAAATCGATCTTACTGGGGAATCAAGCTTCCATGACAATCGGGAAAGTAACTCAAGCACACTGCGGAATTATTCTTGCTGATGAGCTGGCAGAATTTAAAAGCTCAATAATCAATATTTTCAGAAAACCACTGGAAGAGAATAGTATTCATCTGCAATTCAGAGGTGTTCCAGTAGAGCTGCCATGCAGATTTCAGCTGCTGGCAACAACAAATTTATGCCCATGCGGGCGGTCAGGGCTGGAACTCTTGGATTCTACTGCAGACAATGAATGTACCTGCACGGCATATGAAAAAATCAGATATACCAAGAAGATCCCTGCAGCAATTCTAAATAGAATTGATTTAGTAGTGTTTCTCACCAATCAGGTTTCAGAATTTGAGTATCAGCAAGGCACTGAGAATAGTCAAAGTCATGAACTTTTTCTTGAGCAGTACCAAAAGAAGGCAGCAGCAGCCAGACAAATTCAGAGAAAGCGATTTCACAAAGCCGCAGAGTACCAATATAACAGTGAAATTAGTTATCAGGATATCCCAAAGTTCTGCAAGATGGATAAAAAAGCTGGCATTATGCTTGAAACAGCTATGCAAAGACTTAATTTAAATGGGAGAGACTATGTAAAAACAAATAGAATAGCGAGGACAATCGCAGATCTTGATAAAAGGGAAATAATTCTGGTAAAAGATATTGCAGAAGCACTTTCGTATAGAGCTACCTCTTGGAGAACTGAGGCTTCTTTCTAGCCTTTCTATGATGGTACTTCTTCCTCTGAACCATTCGTGGATCACGAGTAAGCAGTCCTTCTTTCTTCAGAGCCGGCTTAAGGGTCTCATCCATTTCAACAAGTGCACGAGCAAGCCCTAAACACACAGCATCTGCCTGACCTGTGACGCCGCCGCCACTAGTTTTGGCTGTAAAATGATATTCGTCAAGAAGACCTGAAACTACCAGAGGTCTCTGAGCCTTTGCCATTCGCTTATCTACAACGAAGTACTCGTTTATTAGATTATTGTTTACTATATTAGGATTTTTACCCTTAAAAAGACGCACCCTGGCGCTCGAAACTTTTCTTCGGCCAATTCCTTCATAATATTTTCCTTTTCCGGTGTTTGCTGCCACTGTTATTTCAATTATAATTTAAAGTGAGTTACGAAATTCAAATTAATTTATACTCTTTCGGTTTCTGAGCCTCATGTTTATGTTCAGAGCCCTTATATACAAAGAGCCTGTCAAACATAGATTTTCTTAATTTTGTATCTGGTAACATTCGCCTCACAGCAAGTTCAACAACTTTTCTGGAATCACGGTTCATCATTTCATCGAATCTAATTTCTTTTAGATGCCCAACGTAACCGCTGTGTTTATAATATATTTTCTTTTTCTCTTTGCCTCGAGTAACCTTTATATCATCGCTATTGATTACAACTACATAATCACCGCAGTCCAAATTAGGGACCTGTTTTACTTTTCCTTTACCGATTAACAAAGATGCAATCTGAGTAGCGGCTCTGCCGAGAACCTGCCCTTTTACATCAATTAAGTGCCACTCACGTTCAATATCATTTTTCTTTATCCAGTCTGTTTTTTTCATTCGAATATTAAAGTATTTGAATTAATAATTTTATTTCTCCTTCTTTTCCTTGCTATCAGATTTCTTAGATTTGCTCGATTTTGATGACTTTTTAGAAGCTGACTTCTTTTCAAAAATTTTGTCAAAATCAACAAGCTCAAGTTCGGACAATTCAGCATTATCCCCTGCTCTGTAACTAACTCTAGCAATTGTTACCTTTGCAGCCCCATCAACTATATACTTAATTCCATTCTTTATAGCATTTGTATTATTGAGCTTCTTATCTGCAAACCTAATTTTCTCCACTTCACTATCAAGCTTTTTTATCTTGTTAATAAAAGATTCAGCGTGTCCCTTAACAACCTTGGCTTTTGGGGTTGTAGTTTTTAATTTCCCAAACTCAAAAAGTGTAGTCAATTGAGTAGAGATCAAACTCTTTCTATGACTTGCCTTTTTACCAATTTTACGTACTTTATTTCCCTTATTCATCTGAGTCTTTTGGCAATTTAATGCCGTATTCTTCAAGTAACATAACTACTTCGCTGAGTGATTTCGCTCCGAAGCCTGAAAGCTTTTTAAGCTCTTTTTCAGACAACTCTACTAATTCACCAAGTGTTTCATAACCTGCGTTTAACAAAGCTGTTTTTGCGCGCTTCGAAATAGCTTGATCCTCAATCTTCCAATCAAGCACTTCCTCTTCTTCATCGGTATCCTCTTCTTCCGACACCTCTTCAATAATCTCTGACGACTCATCAGCCAATTCTTCTACTTCAAGTTTCGACATCCCTAGAGCCACCATTACTTTTCCTGAATACTCTTGTAAAATCTTAGCACTCTCAAGCAAAGCGTCTTTTGGAGAAATGCTACCATCAGTTGTAATTTCCATAGTCACAGAATCAAGCTCAGTTTCTTGTCCTTTACGAGCTTTACCTACTTCAAACTTTACCTTTTCAACAGGTGAGAAGTCAGCATCCAGAGGAATTCTACCGACTTCGCTTCTCTGATTTTCATCAGAATCTCGATAGCCAACTCCTTTTTCAATTACTATTTCCATTTTGAGCTCAGAAGATTTATCAGTTAGATTTGCAATAGGTGCGTCCTTGTCTACTAGTTGAACTGACTGAGTTATCTTTATGTCTCCGGCTGCTACTTCAGTCTTCCCTTTAGCTTCAATGTAACATACCTGAGGTTCATCAGATGTACATTTGAATTTGAGGGCTTTAAGATTTAGAAGAATTTCAAGCACGTCCTCCCGTACTCCTTCAATTGTAGAATATTCATGCTTAATTCCGTCGATTTTTACGCTTGTTATACCGCTTCCTTCCAAGCTTGAAAGCAAAACCCTCCTGAGAGGATTAACTAAAGTGTGTCCGTATCCACGAGGAAGAGGTGCAACCACATAAACACCGTGATTTTCAGTTTCTTCTTTTGTTTCAACTTTTATATCATTAAGATCAATCATTTTGCATTAAGATTATAAAATTATTTATCGTGAATAGAACTCAATTATTAGGCTCTCTGTAATTCCTTCATCTATCATCTCCCGGTCAGGGAATTTCTCTACTTTAGCACCATTTTTTCCTTTGGAAATCCACAGAGGAGTCTTAAAAAACATCTCTCCAGGTGCAAGCTTATTTTCTTTCAATGAAATCGTGTCCCCAATTTTTACCGGATATGAAGGTATGTTTATCACCTTCCCATTAACCAGAACATGTTTGTGAGTAACGTATTGTCTTGCTTGACTTCTCGATGCAGCCAATCCCGAGAGATAAACTACATTATCAAGCCTTCTTTCAAGCAATTTCAAAAGCTCATACCCTTTATCTGAATTATTAACTTTTGAAAGTCTAACAGCCTCTTCATAGAGGTTTTTGAATTGTCTTTCGCGCAAGCCGTAAATTCTCTTTACCTTTTGTTTTTCGCGAAGTTGCATACCGTACTCGGATAATCTCACTCTTCTCTTATTTCCGTGTTGACCGGGTTCATATGGTTTTCGTTTGATTGCAGATTTTTCAGAAAACGAACGAGCACCTTTTAGGTGAAGCTCTACGCCTTCTCGCCTGCTTAGTTTCCCTTTTGGTCCTGTGTATCTACCCACTTCAATAAGTTATTAATTAAACTATTTTCTAGGCTTTTTCCTAGGTCGACAGCCATTATGAGGAATTGAGGTTCTATCCACTAAAGCTGTTATTCTTAATCCCGACGAATCCAACCCTTTTACTGCTGCATTTCTGCCGGATCCCGGGCCCACTATAAAGACCTTGACTTCATTAACTCCATATTTTTTATTTGCAATTTCACCTGCTGCTATTGCTGCCTTGGTTGCTGCAAATGCTGTGCTTTTCTTGGATCCTTTAAATCCAACGTGTGCAGGGCTCTTCTGTACGAGCGTAGCGCCATTTTGATCTGCAATTGTAATTATCGTGTTGTTAAAAGTAGCTTTAATATAAGCATTCCCAGATTTCACGGTCCTTCTGCGTGATTTTTTCTTGGTACCTTTGACCTTTTTCTTATCGGTCATCTTTTTCTTTGATTCTTTCTTTGCAGCCACTTTCTTAACTATTAATAAAATAAGCTAAACAATAAATATCAAGTCTTTTCGAGTTTATGTTTTAAACCTCCGACAGGCATTGATTTACCTTTTCTCGTATGTGCATTGTGCCGGGTTCTCTGTCCTCGTACAGGGAGACCAAGCTTGTGTCTGATCCCTCTATAACAGGCAATATCCTTCAGGCGCTTTATGTTTCTCTTCACAACTTGCTTAAGCTCACCTTCAACTTGATATTGGGTCTCAATTATGTTTCTTAATTTAGTCAATTCGTCTGATGACAAATTTTTCACTTCTACATCGCCGTCAACTCCAGCCTTTTCAGCCACTTCAAGAGCTAAAGCCCGACCAATCCCATAAACATATGTCAGGGCTATTTTTACTTTTTTGTTATCAGGTATCTCTGTCCCAGCTATTCTTGCCATTTTTCTACGTATTTATCAACTAAACTTATCCTTGTCTCTGCTTGTGAGACGGATTTTTTCTACAGTAAACATAAATTCTACCCTTCCGGCGAACAATGTAGCAATGCTCACAAATTTTCTTAACGGATGCTCTTACTTTCATTTTACTAAGTGTTATTTTTTAAGTCTATAAACGATCCTTCCTCGCTTTGGATCATAAGGAGTTAACTCCATTCTGACCATATCTCCCTCAAGGATCTTAATATAATTCATTCTCATCCTGCCAGCAAGATATCCCTCTACTTCATGTTTCGCACCATTCACCTCAATCTCAACTATAAATTTGGTGTTCGGGAGACACTCTTTTACCACTCCTTCCACTTCCTTTACTTCATTTTTCTCCGTCGGCATAGACTTTTTGTTTAAATATTACTTTTGTCTAAAGTCTTAGGTATTTTATCAGATATCTGCTTATTTTGCAATGTAATCTCAATCCTTACCCAGATCCATTACCTCTATAAACTCCTCATGAATTGCTTCAATACTCTGATCAGCATCAATTTCTTTCAAAACTCCTCTGCTTTGATATTCAGCTAAGATCGGCTCAATAGTTCTATTGTACTCCTGAATTCTTACTTTTACTATTTCCGGTTTATCGTCCTCTCGAGGAAACAATTTCCCATCATCATTATCACAAAATCCTTCTTTTTTCTCGGGCTTGTACTTCGAATGATAGATCGCACCGCAGACAGGACAAATCTTTCTCAAAGACATCCTCTCCACAGCCTTTTCTTCAGATAGTTTCAGGTGAATGAATAAATCCAGCTCACGCCCATACTTTTGCAAAAGGCTATCAAACAACGGAATCTGAGAAGGAGCTCTAACAGCGGATACAAAAATCCAGTCCTCTTTTTCACTAAATAATTGAATCCATTTTGCCAGCATTTTATAAACCAAATCTGCAGGTACCCATTTTCCTTCTCCCCAGTACTTATGAGCCTCAAGACCATCAGCAGTTCTTTGCTGAAAATTGGTCCGAAACATATCACCCGTAGCAATTCGTTCAAATTTATTTGGAAATTTTTCAACGAGCTTATTGATCTGAGTATCTTTCCCTGATCCTGACGGGCCATGGATCATAAAAGTTTTCATACCAAAACAACGTTTAATTAAAGATACTTATCATAACCTCTAACCACCACCATCGATTCAACCTGCCTCTTCATCTCAAGCACCGCACCAATTGCAATTAGTAATCCCGTTCCGGACACCAGACTTACTTTGATAAAATCAACATTAGTTAGCAGATTAGGCAAGATAGCAAGAAACGCCAGAAATACTGAACCCACTGCTGTCAGCCTATAAACTGCCCTTCTCAAGTAATCAGCAGTGGCTTTTCCAGGTCTAACCCCCGGAATAAATGCGCCTGATTTTTGTAAATTTTCAGCGTACTCTTCCGTATTAAAAACGACTGTTACATAAAAGAACGCAAATAGTATTATCAAGACAAAAAGGCCAATATTCTGAATCCACGGGTCAGTAGATTTTTGAGTTATCCACAAAGCAATTTCATTAGCTTTATCAGAGAAATTTTGCCCCCTGATAAAATCCGCTATAAGTCTCGGAAAATAGAAAAGCGAAGTAGCGAAAATGACAGGCATCACACCAAATTGAGTTAACTTTAATGGAATATAACTTTCATAAACTGACCCCGTCCGTACACGCTTGGAGTACATAACTTTAATCTTTCGCTCAGCTTCTGATAGATATATTACCATTGCAATCAGGAAAATATAGATAGCAACAATCATTACAATTTCCCAAAAATCATTGTACTGGGTTCCCCGGATGAATAAATAAGGGATGTTTGAAACAATTCCGTAGAAAATCAATAAAGTTGAGCCCCCACCCAAAGCACTTTCGGAAACCAGCTCACTTAACCACATCATAAAAATTGAGCCTGCAGTAAGAGTTGAAAACATAGTAATAAGCTGCAAAGTAGACAAGTCCCCAATCAATGGCTGTCCTGTTGCATCAGGGATTCCCCGCAAAGCCGAATAAATCATAAATGACTGCAAAATAGCCAGTGGAACTGTCAAATACCTTGTATACATGCTAATTACCCGCCGTCCCTGCATACCCTCTTTACGTAATTGCTCTAGCTTAGGAATAATTGTACTTAGAAGTTGAAGAATAACAGAAGCATTGATATAAGGACCTAATCCAATGACTATCACTGAAGCCTGCTCCAAAGCCGATGAAGAGCCCATAGCTGCAACTTCAGTAAAGCTGCTTCCTTCAAATAATTTCTTAATTGCATCACCCTTGATGCCTACCACCGGAATTGATGACAGGATTCTAAAAACCACTAAAATCCCTATTGAATAGAGAATCTTCGACATAATCTCCTTGGATTTAAGGATTTTATTGAAAGTTTTTAGTAATTTTTGAGCCGGATTATCTTTCATAAATTGCCTGTCTTGGGGCTATTTGATAGTTCCCTTACTTGCCAGTATCTTTTCCCTGGCTGTCTCAGATACAGGAATACCTTCGATAGTTAGCTTTTTGGTAAGATCTCCATAGCCCAGTATCTTAGTTGATTTCACATCTTTGTGTACCAAAGTTTTTTCTTTCAGTATTTTAAGAGTAACTTTGTCCCCATCCTTAAAAACCTGCTCCAGGTCAGAGACATTTACAGCCTTGTGCTTATCTTTTCCAACTCGCTTGAAACCCCTGAACTTTGGGAGTCTTTTATACAGAGGGACATTTCCACCTTCAAAAAAGATCATTGACTTATGACCGGATCTAGAAAGCTGGCCTTTTTGACCTCGTCCGACTGTGTGTCCTCCGGAATTACTACCATAGCCTCGTCCCAGTCTCTTCTTGGGCATTTTTCGATTTTTTCTTCTTTTCAATTTGTGTAACATTGACTTTTGAATTTCTTAGCTCAAACTAAATTACTTATTTTTTGTTTCTTTCTTAGACTTACTTTTGCTTTTTTCAGATTTTCCAGCTTTCTCTGCTGCGTTTTTCTCAGCTTTCGCTGGCTGCTTTTTGCTTGAATTCTTGTCCTCTTTATTTGCCTTCGCTACAGACTTTTTACTATCTTTCTTGTTTTTTGTGTTCTTAGCTTTATGTGAAGACTTTTTCCCTCCACTATAAGAACCGGATCTACGCTTCGATCTTCCATTATTTCTCTTGTTTCGGCGCTTTTTGCGCTCCTCTTCATCAGCTTCCCGCTTGGCCTGGATTCGATCCTTCATTTTGTTCATGTTTTCAATAACTCTTTTTGATCGAAGCTTTTGCAAAGCTTCAAAGACACAATAAGTATTGGATATCAAGTCATCAGATCCTAATTGCTTTACATAAACATTTTCAATTCCAGCCAACTCTGTCAATGCACGCCCTGCTGGTCCAGCAATAACGCCTGTTCCGGGTTTTGCCGGGCGCATAATTATCCTGGCTGCCTTGTGTTTATGGTTTACCGCATGAGGAATTGTATCCCCAACAACTTGAATTTTAACCATGTTCTTTTCCGCCTTTCGAGTCGCCTTTTGGATAGCACTTCTAGGATCCGAACCCTTACCTAAAGCTACTCCCACAGAGCCTTTTTTATTACCACAAACTACCATAGCGCTGAAGTTCAACCGTCTTCCACCGGAGTAGACCTTTGCTACACGACGGATTGAGATTGTCTTCGAAGGAGTCCTGGATTCTCTCCTCTGCCTTCTATTCCCTCTCCTTCCTTTGTTTCCTTGATTAAATGCCATTTTCAGAAATTATAATTAAATTGAAATACCTGTTTTTGTAAGCCCTTCTGCAACAGCTTTCACAACCCCATGAAATTTGTAGCCACTCCGATCAAAAACAGCTGTTTTAATTTTCTTTTTATTAAGCTCTTTCCCAAGCTTCTCCCCGAGCTTTTCCGCTTCATTAATTTTCCGCTCACCAACAAAAGACTTTATTACAACATTATTATCATCATCAGCCGCACCAACATATATCTTGCGGTTACTTTTAAAGACAAAAACCCTTGGCCGATCAGAAGTCCCGTTAACCGTCTGTCTGATGTGCCTTTTTCTTCTTTCTCGTGACTCTTTTCTAGATTTCATATACTTATCAAATAGAATTAATATTTACTTACTCAACTACTCAGCTCCAATAACCGCTGACTTCGAACTCTTGCGCCGAACAACCTCATCAGAATACTTAATTCCTTTTCCTTTGTATGGCTCAGGTTTTCGAAGACTCCGAATCTTTGCTGCATATTCACCAACTAATTGTTTATCAACACCATTAATAGTTATTGTCGTCTCATCGGGCATATCAACTTCAAGCCCTTCGGGAACTTCCATCAAAATTGGATGAGTAAACCCAAGAGAAAGGTTCAATTTACCTGCTTCCATTTTGCCTCTATAACCCACACCTACTATTTCAAGCTTTTTCTCATAGCCATTTTTCACACCATAAACTGCATTTTCAACAAGCATTCGATATGTTCCGTGAAGTGATTTGGAAAGCTTTTCTTCATCAGACCTCTCCACGATAACTTCATCTCCTTCAACTTTAGCATTAATTTGCCAAGGCAGCTCAACCAGCATCTCGCCTTTTGGCCCTTTGATCTTAACCTCTTTCTTGACGATTTCAACTTCAACTCCTTCTTCAATTGTGACAGGCTGATTTCCAATTCTTGACACGATTCTACAAATAAAAATTAATTACCAGACTTTACACAAATATTCACCACCCAATCCCATAGACTTAGCTACAGGAGATGCCATAACACCTTTCGAAGTACTGATTATGCCGATACCACGGCCATTTAGCACAGGTGTTATATCCCTTGCTTTCACATAAATTCTCTGCCCCGGAGAGCTTACCCTCTCAATGTGGGTGAGAAAACTGCTCTCATCTTCAAGATATTTCAAAGTGACAGTAATTTCACCTTCTTGAACTTCAAATTCATTTATCATTTCCTCTTGTTTCAAAACGTTCAGAGCCTCCTCAATCATATTTGAGTGCTTCAACACGACCTCTTTTTTACCTACAGCCAAAGCGTTTTTTATTCTTGCTAAAGCATCTGCAAAAGTATCTACCATATTTTTACCAACTTGATTTAATTACTCCGGGAATTTTGCCTTCATGAGCTAATTTCCGGAAACAAATTCTACAAAGACTAAATTTTCGCATGTATCCCCGTGCACGTCCACACAATTTGCACCTGTTGAAGCTCTTTGTGCTATGCTTAGCCTTTTTCTTTAATTTTCTAGCTTTATGCTCCTGTGCCGCTGTTGACATTTAAAATTTGATATATAAATTACTTATTTTCACCTGCTTCTTCATTAGTTTTCTCGTCTTTATCTCCGGCCTTCTCCTCAGAAGATTCAGATTCATCTTCAGACTGAGGTTTGGGCTCTTCAACTTCAGCTTCTTTCTTCTGCACAATCTGTGCAAAAGGAAATCCAAACTTTTCAAGAAACTTTTTGCTATCTTCATCACTTAATGACTTAATCACCAAGATAACCTGTAAACTTCGGACTTTCTGGACTTTATTGGTATCAATCTCCGGAAACACCGTATGCTCTTCAATCCCAACTGAGTAATTCCCGCTTCCATCAAATGCTTTCGGAGGCAGTCCTCGAAAGTCCTTGACTCTCGGAAATACAATATTCACCAATTTATCAAAGAAATACCACATACGGTCACCTCTAAGCGTAACCTTTGCTCCGATTTCCTGTCCCTTTCGGATCTTAAATGTTGAAATCGCCTTCTTAGCCTTTGTAATAATCGGCTTCTGGCCAGAAATTTTTGTAAGAATCTCAACAACTTCTTCCAGAGCAACTTTATTGTCTACAGCCTCACCGACTCCTGAATTTATAACAATCTTCTTGAGGTGCGGAACTGCCATAATTGAAGCATACTCAAGCTCCTTCTGAAGTTCTTTAGCTATTTTTTTGTTAAATTCCTCTTTTAACCGAGGTTTAGTTTTTTCCATTTGTTTAATATTACTTTACATATCTCCCTGTTTACGATAACTCTGAGCCTTCTCAACTTTTACAGGCCCCTTAACTTTCTTGGTCCCTTTCTTCAAATCATCGACTTGCTTCTCGTCTCCCTTATCAATATCTCCGGCAACCTTAACCTTAGGCGCTTTCTTGGATTTTTTGTCCGATTTCTCGCTCTTCACCTCTGCACCTGACTCAATCTCCTTATTACACTTTTTACAAATTCGTACTTTTCCATCTTTATCAGCCTTGAACCCTATTCTTGTAGGTTTTTCACAATTTGGACAGATAACCATTACTTTCGAAACAGCTACGGGCTTGATTATCTCTGCAATTTGTGACTCAACGTCTCGATTATTTCCTTTAATGTGCTTTTTGTAAACATTAACATCTTCAACAACTACCATCCCCTTGGACTTTAGGACTCGAAGGACATTTCCTGTCTTTCCTCGATTCTTTCCGTATAAAACTTTTACTTTATCTCCGACTCTTACCTTCATGTTTATAATACTTCCGGTGCTAATGAAATTATCTTATCAAAACCCTTTTCTTTCAACTCTCGAGCTACCGGTCCAAAAATTCGAGTACCTCTTGGCATTTTTTTGGCTCCATCACTCTCTAAAATTATCACTGCATTATCATCAAATCTAATATAAGACCCATCTTTCCTCTTCAATTCTTTATTAGTTCGGGCCACAACAGCTTTACAGATCTCATGCTTCTTTACATTTGAGCGAGGCAAAGCGTCTTGAACCGATACAACAACCGCATCTCCAATTCCTGCCCATCTCTTTCTTGAATAACCTCGTATACCAATCACCTTCGCAAGTCTGGCTCCCGAGTTATCCGCTACTTTTACTTTACTTCCTATCTTAACCACAGTTTCAAAATACAAAACTAATTATTTACCTTCAACTACTCTGCATTTAACGTTTTTACTTATAGGTCTGCACTCCTCAATTGTTACTTCACTTCCGATTTTGTGATCTTTCTCAGTATGAGCAAAATATATCTTGGTTTCTTTCATGACCTTTTTATATCTCGGATGACGAACAAGTCTTGTTACCTCAACCTTGACCGTCTTCTGCATTTTATTGCCTACAACAGTTCCTGTCATTCGATTTTTATTACTTTTCCCTGCCGTTTCAGTATCTTTAGCCATTTTTCACAATATTTAACTTATAGACTGATCTACGATTGTACCATTATTCCAAGCTTTTTACAATTTTTAAGATGCAATTTAACTAAATTGCGTCTTTGCTTACAATTTTCGCTTTAATTGATATCTTATGTAACGCCAACCGCAAGGCTTCTCGTGCGATTTCAGATTTTACGCCGCCAATTTCAAACATAACAGTTCCGGGTTTTACTACAGCAACATAACCTTCAACGTCTCCCTTTCCTCCAAGCATCTTTGAGTTAGTAGGTTTCTTGGTAAAAGGCTTATCAGGAAATATATTAACCCAAATTTTCCCTCTTCTCTTGATGTGTCCTGTCATAGCACGCCTTGCAGCCTCAATTTGCCTGGCATCTATCCAGCCTCTATCAATCGCCTTCAGTCCGAAATCGCCATGAGCAACAGTATTATTTGCACTGGCCACTCCTTTCATGTTTCCTCTGAACTGCTTTCTGAATTTTTGCTTTTTCGGCTGCAACATAATCAATTTTACTCAAATAATTCTAATTGTCTTCATTATCTTCATCATCTCTTTCATCATAGATCCAAACTTTTACTCCAAATGTACAAAGGTTGGGAACTCTGGCACGCTCTTCAGCATAATCAATATCCGCCCGAAGTGTGTGAAGTGGAACCCGACCCTCAGAAACTTTTATAGTCCGTGCCTGTTTCGCTCCTCCAATTCGCCCGCTGATATTTATTTTGAGGCCGGTAGCACCTGCCTGTAAGACCTTTTCCTTGAAACTTGACATCATAACTTTGGAAGGAACCCTCCTCTCAATACCGTCTGCTATTGAGCGGGCAACAATTCTAGCTGATAAATCGGCTCTCTTAACCTCATTGATCCTGACGCTAGTATTAAGTCCTGTCAATTTCTCAATCGCTTCTTTCAATTCATCAATTCCACTGCCGCCGCGACCAATTGCTACACCCGGTTTAGCCACAAAAATGCTTACATCAATTTTATTCTCAGATCTCCGGATAATAGCCCGACCAACCCCGGCATCACTTACTTTTTTACGAATGAGCTTGCGGATTTTAATGTCATCAATCAAGTTATCTGAATAATCAGATCCCTCGGCATACCATAAAGAATCCCATTTCTTTGTTACTCCAAGCCTCAATCCATGTGGAGAAATTTTCTGACCCATAGTTATTTTTCGCTAAGAACCAAATTAATTATTGACCGTCTCTTAATAATTCTCGCAACTCTACCTCTCGAAACAAACTTATATCTTTTCATAAACTTATTGGTAGCTTCATCAATATAAATTTCTTCAATAAAAAGATCTTCCGGCAAAATACCCTGTTCATTTTCAGCATTGGCGAGACCAGATTTAACTGCTTTCAGGATAAAATCAGAGCCCTTCTTATTCAAAAACTTCAATTCATTGACTGCCTGTACAACTTCTTTCCCACGAACTAAATCTGCAACCAACCGAAGTTTAAAAGGCGAAATCGGCAAATTCTTTGATATTACCTTAAACTTCATCTTATTCTCTTGTTTCTTTTCTTTTTTTGCCATACCCGCAATGTAAAGTATTAACTATTAAACTATTCTTCTTCAAATCTACCGCTGCCGCCATAGACCTTTGAAATCTTACCCTTCTTAGCGTGTCCTTTAAATGTTCTGGTTTTTACAAATTCTCCAAGTTTATGGCCGACCATACTCTCGCTTACCAATACATCAATATGTTTTTTCCCATTATGGATAGCGAAAGTTAACCCAACCATCTCAGGAGTAATAGTAGATCTCCTGGACCAAGTCTTGATAGGTTTCCTGTCACCAGAGTCAATAGCCTGCTTAACTTTTTTCTTTAATTTTTCATCTACAAAAGGTCCCTTTTTTAGCGAGCGAGCCATACTTTTTGTTAATTATCTTAATTTTTGCTAATCAAATACTACCAACTATCTTTCTTTCGTTTTACTCTTCTCCTTTTAATGATAAATTTGTCAGTTCTCTTGTTTTTTCTCGTCTTGGTACCCGTGCGATTTCCCCAAATATCCTTTGAACCTGAGTACCCGCCACCGATAACACCTTTACCTTCACCACCTCCATGAGGATGCTGAACTGCATGCATAGCCATACCGCGTACAGCTGGTCTCCATCCAAGATTCCTTTTTCTCCCGGCTTTCCCAAGCTTTACATTAATACTCTCCTCATTACCGACTTGTCCAACGGTTGCCATACAATTTCCATGGATCAACCGAATCTCACTGGAAGGCATTTTTACCTGCATATACTTTCCACTAGGATCCGGACCTTGAACAAGCATCCCCTGCCCTGCTGATCTGCAATATTTAGCACCACTACCGGGAGTATTCTCGACACAGTGAACTGTTGTGCCTGATGGAACGTTTTTAATCTTCATTGCATTACCAACGATTACATCTTCAGTCTCACCTGAGACAACCTTATCTCCCTTTTTAATCCCTTTAGGAGCTAAAATATAACGCTTTTCTCCATCTGAATACTGCAAAAGAACTAGATTTGCTGATCTATTCGGGTCAAAATAAAAGTCAACTACCTCGGCTGGCACATCAAACTTATCTCGCTTAAAATCAATTTTTCGAATTCGTCTCTTGTAACCACCTCCACGATGTCGAACCGTTATCCGACCCTGGTTATTGCGGCCCGCCTTCTTTCGCTTTGCAACACTTAGACTTCGAGGGCCTGATCCTTTGTTGAGCTTGGATCGGTCTTCAAGCTTTGTATGCCTTAGCGTACTGGTTTTTGCTTTATATTTTTTTACAGGCACGAATTCAACAGATATACAATTTAAACTTTACTAAAATCCTTAATCTTACTACCTTTCTTCAAAGTTACAACCGCTTTTTTCTTGTCAGAATGTCTCTTAATACCCCTCGTCTTCCAATCTTTTCTGAGTTTACCAGGGATCGTTACCGTTCGAACCTTATCAACTTCAACACTATACTCATCTTCCACCGCTCGAGCCACTTCAATCTTATTTGAAGAGGTCGGCACATAAAACGTGTATTTCCCAAGAGAATCTGCAACAGCAAAACTCTTTTCAGATACTACTTTTTTTAATTCGATTTTCGATTTCTCTTTATCTGCCATGGCCTGAATATAACTAGTCTTTAATTAAAATTTCATTTAGCTTCTCAATAGCATTCTCCGAAACTACAAGAATCTCATTTCTAGCAAGATCATAAACATTAATATTCTGTGGGTTCAAAACATCGATGTCTTTGACATTGCGAAAAGCCAGCTTCTCCTTCTCATCATCAGTAATGAATAAATAACTTTTTCCCCCTTCAAAGTACTTCAAATTTTTGTTACGAATAGTCTTGATCTCCTTTGAAGAAGGAAACTTTACAATTACAAGTGAATCGTTTCTCCGAATTTCACTCAAGAGCCCACAAATAGCCTTGGTGTTCATTTTTTTATTTAAAGAGCGCTTCCAGTTTGAC
>WJKH01000002.1 GCA_014729235.1 Candidatus Dojkabacteria bacterium
GCCTTCTTTGCCTTCTTTGCCTTCTTTGCCTTCTTTGTCTTCGTGGCCTTATCTTCCTTTTTGTCCTTCTTGTCAGATTTCTTAACTTCTTTGGCTTTATCAGCAGCCTTCCCGGATTCCTTAGCAGTCTTAGATTTATCAGCTTCAGTTTTCTCTGCCTTTCCGGACTTCACTACTCTCACAACTCTGCCGCCATCCGAAACTGACTTGCCTTCCTTAAGAGCTTGAAGTCTGGCCAATTCGGCCTCCTCCATGGCTTTCTTTCTAGCTACCTCTTGCTCGTGCTGCTTTCGCATCCTTGAAAGTTTTGCTTCATAATCCTTTCGCAAAGTAATTAAGGCATTTGCACGACGGCCTCCCTTTATTGCCTTCCCAAATAGCTCGATGAATAAACGAATACTTTTGATTGAATCATCATTTGCAGGAACCGGATAGTCAATCAGGTCGGGATTAGAATTTGAATCTACCAATGCAACAACCGGAATATCGCAAATCTTTGCCTCTCGGACAGCATTCTGCTCAATTTTTGTGTCAATTATGATAACAAGCTTGGGAAGTTTCTCCATCAGCTTAATTCCTTTGTATAAACGATTCAATCTATCATCCTCGCGCTTCATCATAATCACCTCTTTCTTAGTTCGATGAAGATCAGCTGTAATAATATCTTCCTCAAGTTCACGAAGTCTACGCAGACTCTTCTTCATCACGTCAAAATTGGTGAAAAGTCCTCCCGGCCATCTGCTATCAATATAATATGCTCCGACTTTTTGAGCAATTTCTCGAACTGCAGTTGAAGCCTGCCCTTTGGTCCCTACTATCATTATTCTGCCCTGATCAGCAGCTTCCTGAATTGCGGCAAGGGCCTTTTTTAACTTTTTCATTGACTTGATTATGTCAATAATATGCACTCCATTTCTGACATCATACAAATATCTCTCCATGTTTGGATGCCATCTGCTTGTCCGATGTCCAAAATGAGCCCCTGCTTCCAAAAAGTCTTCTAGAGGGGGAATTGGTACCGGCTCTCGTTTATTGGAGTTGCCAGAATTAGGCTTACTTGACTTCGAAGAAGTCTTCTTTGCTTCTTTTTGCTCAGAAGCGTGAGCTTTTTTTGTTTTTTTCATAGTTTTTGTCCCTTCTTTATTCTTCTACACTGCCGATGAGGTTTCGCGTATTTCAGCCGCCTCACAAGAAAGGTGCAATGTATGTGATGTTATTTACTTGGGGGTATTCTAGCATATTTTGGGTTTCAGTGGAAGTCTGGGAAATTAATGTCAATCCACACTAGTCAACCTCTTTCAAAAACTCTTTAATCGAATCCTTAAACTCAACCAAACTGTCCCAATCAATCCACTCATCATCAATATGCGCATCAGAACAAACTGGTTTCGTAATAATTCCCGGAATCCCCTTGGCACTCAAAAACCGTGCATCAGCGGCTCCATGTTCCTTAACAAACCTATCATTCTCTTTTATACTCGACTTATCAGCAGTAATCTCAAGCCACCTTTGCAGAAATTCGTTCGAAGCATCCGTGTGAAAAGCAACACCCGTCGCCATAGGCTCCCAACTGATACCTGAGCCATTATCAACACTCTTTACAGATTCCTCAATAATTGAAATTATTTCCGATTGATCCACCTCCACAGGATGACGAATATCAATTTTCATCTCTGCAGAATCAGGCACTTTATTTGCGGCTTCACCTCCATGAATAGCGCCGAGATTTATTGTGGGCTTCCAATTATCATCTTTATCAGCCTCTCCCCATTTTTCATAAATTGCATCTCTGATTTTCAAGAATACATTTATTAATTTTTCATTTGCATTAACACCTGACCATGGCCGCGAACCATGTGCTGCAACACCTTCGGATTGAACAGAAAAGTGGTAAACAGCTTTCTCATCAGTACAAACCTTCCAGTCCCCTCCACCATCAGGAACAAATGCAATTTTACAATTAAATTCCTCCTCCTCGACTAAATATCGGACACCATTACTACCCCCTACTTCTTCATCTGTAGTGAGCATCAAAGCAACCTTCTTGTCAGATAAATCTCCTGAATCAATAAGCTCATAAAAAGCTGTAATCATAGCAACAGTCGGCCCCTTCATGTCAGTGGCACCCCTTGCATAAATTCTGCCATCCTTCTCATAAGGTTCGTAGGCCTTTGGATAATCAGCAGGAACTACGTCCAGATGACCAATGAGTAAAACATCATATTCTCTCTCATCAGCATCTGTGTTTCCCACAACCATCGATGGATAACCGTTTGAATCAAATTTCGTAATTTCAACTTTCTCTACTCCATCAAAGTACTCTTCTACACCTTCAAGGACTTTGGCGAAATTCTCTTTGTGTGCATGTTCTGAGCGTATAGATAGTAATTTATAAAATAAATCTTTCATGTGCGATTTTCTAACAATTTATTTCTTAGTCACCACAATTAGTGTGAGTTATGAAATCCAAAAACCAATAGAACAATAATTTTTGAATTTCGAATACTTTTTTGCCAGTTTATCATCAGACAAACTAGAGGGCACAATAATATTTCAGTTTTTGTGATACCATAA
>WJKH01000015.1 GCA_014729235.1 Candidatus Dojkabacteria bacterium
CTCTAGGAGTGAGTTCACGCCAGTTTATTATGTTTTTTTCTCTTTACCTTCTGAACCAAACAGTATTTTGGATTGATCGTATACTAGGAATAAAACTGGACAATGGTGAATTAAATCAGGAGAGGTCGAAACTTCTACAGAAAAGGTTTGATTTATATAAATGGGTAACCTTATTGTATTTGGTTACGAATTTGATTCTAGTTGCCGTGTTTTTTCCGGGATTTCTAGTATTTGACGTTTTGATTTTAACTGCTGGTATGTCTTACTCGAGAATTTTCAAAGGCTTGACAAGGTATATTCCTATGTTCAAGAATTTTTTTGTAGCATTCTTTTTTGTAATTGAGATTGCAGTTATTGGTAAACTTCCTAGTGCCAGCTCTTTCCTCACTGTGTACGATGAGGTAGTTTTTCTCGGAACGATACTAGCACAGAGTTTAATAGCCCAAAGTCTATTTGATTTTAAAGATATTAGCGAGGATAGAAAATTAGGATTGAAGACCCTTCCGGTGTTGTTTGGTAAAAAAAATGCTGTTATTATGATTCAAGTTTTAAATTTTGGTGTTTTTATAGCTCAAATAGCTCTTTGGGGCCTGACAAAAGGAACTTATCACGTTATGCTTTCTTTGGTTTCACTTTACAATACTCCATTTATTCTGTTGAGTCTTGATGCTTCGAGGTTCAAGATTCTGTATTTATGTGAGCAAATTCCATATTATTTCTTCTTTTTTATAATTTTAGCTATTTAGAAGTTCTAGTGCACAAGTTATTGATAGTTGTAATTAACACAATTGGAGTTTGGTTGGTTTTGGTTGTTCTTTTGAATGGGAAAAATAAGCGATCCAACCGACTCTTTTCGCTGATGGTTTTATCGATGTTTGGCTGGGTAAATTTTGCTTTTCTTGCTCGTGTTGTGGAATCTTCTGAACTTTCAACAATATTTCTTAAGATTGCTTGGTTTGTAACTCCAATTTTCTTTTTGTTAATACTCTATTTTGCGGTTGATATCTTTGCAATGCGGCCTAGATTGGGCGCATTACTTAAGTTTAATTCAATAATGTGTCTGACGTTGAGTCTTGTGACTGGTTTTACTGATTTAGTAATTCATAATAGAGTATTAATAAATGATTCACTTGCAATTCAATATGGTAAGTTGATGTTTCCGTTTCTCATTGGGGTGTTTATTATTATCCTTTCAACTATTTATGTAGTTCTGAGAGGGTTCAAGAGTGAGATGTCTATAGAAGAAAGAAAGGGTATTACGTGGTATGTTGTTGGTCTTCTTGTTTTTTATATTGCGAACTTTGTATTTAATATATCCTTGCCCATCTTTTTTGGGGCTACACAATATTACTATTTTGGTGATTATTCAACGATAATCTTGACCTTTGTTATAGCTTACTCAATTATTCGGTATGAATTTCTCGGGGTGAATGTTTTGGTATCAACCTTTTTAATTAGTACGATAGGTATGTTCTTAATTCTCGATATTACTTTGCTTAGTGATTCAATCGAAGAGAGATTGGTTAAGATTTTTATATTCTTTATGTTCCTGATAGTGGCGGTTTTGTTGATTAGAAATATTCTTACTACAATCTCCCAAAAGGAACGACTCCAACAACTAGCCCAGGAACAAAAAGACATAATCGACGTTATGGGACACGAAATTCGCACACCACTGACAGCGATCGTTCAAGAACTGAACATACACAAAAAATTGACACTGCCAAAGAAAGAAGATTGGATGGCCGGCAAAGTGAGCCCCGAACAAACGCAGGAATATCTGGAACTGATATTTGAAAGCCTTGAAACGATGGATAAAGCTTCGGTAACAGCTGTATCTCTGGTAAAAAGCATGCTTGAGACCGCCAGACTTGATAAGAACCGCTTTGAACTCAATTATAGTAAATTCGATGTAATCCCGGTTGTAAGAGATAGTGTAGAAATCATGAGTAAAACAATCGCTCCCGATGAGTGCAAAGTAGAATTTGTAGAGCCTGAATTTGAGAAATTTGAGATTGAGGCTGATAAGACAAGAATATCTGAAGCAGTGAGTGCCTTGGTGAGTAATTCGATCAAATATCGTGATCAAGATAAATCTCAGCCGTGGGTGAAAGTGCTAGTAAAGAAAGTTGGGAATAACTGTCAAATAACGGTTAAGGACAACGGAATTGGTATAGCGAAAGAAGATATTTCAAAATTAGGAAGGAAGTTTATGCGCCTGGATTCTCGGGCTACAGGAAATCTGAAACGACCCGGAGGAACCGGACTTGGGCTTTATGTGGTTAAAGGGATTATGAAGCATCATGGCGGCAAATTGATTATTGAAAGTGAGGGACACGGTAAGGGGTCTAGTTTTACGATAAATTTCCCGACTTCCAGGAACGATGCGAAGGATATTAAAAAAAATCCAGAGAACTAGCAGGGCTGTTTCATACTAACTCAAAAAGAACTTTTTAACAGGGTTATACCAATTCCTGCGATATATCAAAAAAGTTTTACTTCTAAGGTTTCCAATTTAGTATGAAACAGCCCTGAGAGAACTAGCTAACAAAAGTATCTTGTTGTAGAATGAGGTATGGGGACTGATAATGAAATTAAAAAAGTCGGCACAGTCAGAAGTTTAAAAGACTTCTTAAGGGGGTTTGTTGAACCATTTCCCTGGGTTGAGGATAGTGAAGTTCGGAGGCAGTCCGTGGTCTTATCAATATTTCTCTTATCTCTGGTGGCGTTTACGTTTGTCGCTGGAATTATTCCAATGTCAATTTCAGGTGATACTCCAATGTCACTTTTGGGAGCTGTGGTAGCGGAGATAGGACTTGTAATTGCTGTGTTACTTGTTAAAACGGGTAGATTCCGCTTAGTAAGCAAATTTGTGGTTTGGTTTATGGTCGTGATAATTATGCTTGTTATCAAGCAAAAACCTGATCTTGAGGTCTATCTCATTGTCCCAATAATTGTAGCGAGTTTATTCCAAAGTCTAACTGAGCAAACTTATACCTACATAATAATTATAATTCTTTCCTTTATCGTGCCATGGTACTTTTACGGCACTAGTTTTTTTGCCTTGCTCGCAGGTTACGGCGGATTTACTGCTATTGTATCCATTTTAGTATTCATTACTGCCTGGAACAAAGAAGTAATTGAAAGAATTCGTACAGGCGAGCTAAAAGAAAGTCAAGGGTTTCTTGACGAAATAGTTAATAGCGCAAATGATCCAATCATAACTTTGGATTCGCAGCTTCGAATAGTCTCAATGAATTCAGCAACCAGAAATGTCTTTGGGTATGAACGGGCTGAACTAATTGAAAAAGATATTTCCATTCTGCTTTCCGATGAATCAATTGACATATTTCTTGATTTTGCAAGAAAAGAACTTGAAGAAAAGCAGCTGATTTTAGATAAGCACGGTGAATCAGGTCAAGGGAAATTGGGCGGGATAATCCCAAGAGAAGACAGTTTGGAATCTAGTGAAGAGAAGGGGGAAGATGGAGATGAGCTTGGTAGCGAGCTTGTTGAGAAGGCTGGGAGTAAAAGCGATGAAAACGCTCGATCCAGCCCTGCAATTACCTCTAAAGGTTTTGAGGTTATTTGTACGACATCTCAGGGGAACGAGCTAGATATCGAGCTTTCTATGGCTTCCTGGATTCGTCAGGATACCGTATATCTCACTTTAATCATGCGTGACGTGGGTGGGCAAAAACGCTCGCATTTGGAGCTTGAGAAGTATGCTAAGGAATTAGAAAAGTTAAATAAGCTGATGGTGGATCGCGAGTTGAAGATGGTTGAGTTGAAGGAGATCATTAAGGAGTTGAAGGGGGACGATGAGGAGGGCGAGGGTTAGTTTTTATGTTTAGTTGGAAGAGGGAGAGGGGGTGTGGCAAGTTCGCTTTTTTTGCCGCTGTTCAAACGAACGATTCTAGTGAGGAAATTTCTGTAGGTTGAAGAACCTGGCGTGAAGCCTGATCCAAGTCAAATGTGAAAACTCTTAATTTGCCCGTACAATTTGCTCTGCTTTTTTTAGAAATTCAATATCTCTTTTCTGTATAAACGAGCCAGGATAATTTCGAGGTTTATCCTTCTCCACCTTGGAAATTGCGTCCTCAAGAGAAAGCCACACGATTTCAAATCCTTGACATAATTCCTTTTCAGTAAAATCAGGTTCTCCCATAGAAATAATTTTGCCGTAATAGCAATAGGAGATCTGCTTCAAATTCCATTTTGACCTAAATTCAACAACTTTTCCGACTTCCCCGTTAATTTCGATCTCACATCCAACTTCTTCAAGGCATTCTCTAACTAGTGCATGGGATTTATTTTCCCCTTCATCAATGCCTCCGCCTGGTAGTTTATGGTAATTATATTTTGCAACAAATAGCAAAGGGATTAAGTTATTTTCATCGAAGAGAATGGCTCGTGCTGCCTCTCGAGTTTTCAAATCTGTTGTATCTTCCGGCAAACTCGCATCTTTGATTTCTTTTAGTTGTTCCATGGATTTTGTGTGGTTTAATTTAGATAGGGGTTCATTTCAGCACAAATTATTGATGATTTCCGATTTTCTCCGATTTGCAATCTAGAATAAATGGTTTGGGTCTTGTAGGTCAAGATCTAACTAAGCTTTAGAGTTTCTCTTCTTCGTATGTCATATAAAGGTTATTAGCTAATTTCCCGTGGTTTTTATGACTAATTTTACTTGTCAATCATATCTCATCCTACTGTCCAATTTTAGGGGTGCGCAACAGTGCGGAAGAAAGTATAAAAGTTTTAACACAGCTTTCTGAATTGAGAGAAGATTATACAAAACAACTAGGCAAGTTGGGGAAAAGACAGAAATTGGGAGAAAGGTTACTGGAATATATGCTCAGTGAGCCTATTGTTAGTGTTCCTGATGCTAAAGTTATTTTGGGAGTAACTTATCCTACGGCTAATGCCTTAATTGGGGAGTTGAAAAAGTTAGGAGTATTAACCCAAGCTACAGAAGGTAAAGTAGACAGGCTTTTCTGTTTACAAAGTTATGTAGATATTTTTAGGAGTTAACGTAAATAAAATAAAGTTTATTTTCTACTACGAAGCAACATGACGAAGCGTATGGAGCTGATACTTTTAGGTTGGGATCTACTAGAGAGGTCTGTGGTAATAAATGTGGAACAATAGAGCTCAGTGGTGAAGAGAAAGAAGGCTTACGAGCTTCTCAAGAAGCATTTAAGCCTGTTTATGCAAGGTTTATGACGGAAGAAGATCCTTCTTCTTGACACCTGATACTTTTAGGCACATGACAGGGCTTGTCTCGAAATCCTTTGAAGTAGTTTAAGGGTTTTATTGAGGCTGGGGATACATTAGAAGAGTGGGAATTAAGAAATATTAGTGCAATTCTGGGTAAAGCCTTAATTCCAGATTCAATAGCACCGACAAAAGAAAATGCAAAGATGTTAGCAAGAGATATTCAACATCTCAGGGATGGTGGAGAGAGGTTGAGAATTAGAGAATTGTGTTCAGGAGCAGGTAAAAGTTTACAGGAATTATTGGCTGAGGATGGACGATAGGTCGATAGTCGAATTCTCTAAGGTGACTCCTTAACAATAATATTAACAAATAGCTTTACAAATACTTAACAATTCTGTATAATGTGAGTATGTACAAACCTATATTTACTATCACAACAGAATTAATGAAGACCCTCAATGAAATAGAGCGGTTGTATGGACGGCTGGAGGGGATGCAGATTCCTAGAAGTTTATTATTGAATCTTGAAAGGGATAATCTGGTTCAGTCTTCCTTTTCGTCAAACAGCATAGAAGGAAATCCTTTATCACATGCAGAGGTAACGAACCTTTTGCTGGATGGAAGGGTTGCTGTAAATCGAGATGAAAAAGAGGTTAAAAATTATTTTGATATATTGAAGAGTCTTCCTGATCGGGTAAATGAGGACTTTAATGTAGATTTGGTTTTGGATATTCACAGTAAACTACTTTCGGGGGTAGACAATGACATAAGGGGAAAGATTCGGGATAAGAAGGTTGTTGTGGGACATTACAATGAGAATCGGGAAGTGGTCGTTAAGCATGAGCCTCCAACTCATATGAGAAGTGAGATATTCGGGCACCTTAAGGATTTGACTGGTTGGGTTAGTGGAACAGAAACTCAACCAGTGTTGAAGGCTGGACTCTTCCATCATCAATTTGTGTACATACACCCTTTTGAGGATGGCAACGGGAGAGTATGTAGGCTATCTACAGCTCTAATATTTCTTAGGAGTAAATATCAGATTAATCGGTATTTTGTGTTAGATGACTATTACGATGTCAATCGGGACAACTACTCTGATAAACTTAATTCTGCTGATAAAGGGGATAAAACAGAGTGGTTACAGTATTTCGCAGAAGGAGTGATGTACTCATTAAGAAGCGCTCTGTCAAAAATTCAAGTGGGGCTTGATAGGGTTCGGGTGGATATGAGGCCTACGCCAAAAGAGAAAAAGGTGTTAGATATTGTTAAGAAAAGAAGGGAATTGACATCCTCCGAGTTGGCGAAAGAACTTGATGTTTCAAGACAGCAATCGTTTTATTTACTCCGGGGGTTGGTAGAGAAGGGTTATGTAGAAAAAATTGGGAGTACGAAAAACAGCTATTACAGGATAGTTTAATGTTTGGTGGGAAATCTATTTAAAATGGCAAACAAATATGAATAAAGAGATCTCTAAGGTTATATATTTCAACGAAGATTCAGCTGGAGATTACCTGAATATATTTAATGAGTATATCTCATCCTGCTGTACAAGTTTAGGGGGTCGCAACACCCAATTTTGCCATGGTTTTTGTCCAGTTCGAAATGCTATCTTTGTCGATTTTTATAGGTGATGTCCAACCAGTTATGATAAATATTTTGGCATTTTCGGCAGAAACACTGAATTCAACTAAGCATTTTTTATCTTTTAACGTATTTACCAAGCTTATGGCTTTATTTTCATTGTCGGTATAGAAGAAAAATTCTAGCTTCAATTCGGATGAATCTGTAATACCGGATTGTTTTAATTGTGTCAAAGTCTGTAGTGACATATTCAGTTGTTTAGTTAAATTTGATTTGAAACTTCGCTCGGAAACAAATCTGGTATTTTTCTTTGAAGATAATAATTTACTAAAAAATGACATAGCTTTAATATGTTAAGAAATTATTTATACTATATATATCATTTATAAAAAAAATAAAAATTATGATAGAAGTTTAAGACTGTTGAATAGTGTTGAATGGCGGAGAGACAGGGATTCGAACCCTGGGTTCCGCTTACGCAGAACGCACGCTCTCCAAGCGTGTCCGTTCGACCACTCCGGCATCTCTCCTGCTCGGACTTTGCTCCGTGATCAAATTTTTCGCGAGCTCAAAATTAAGATCACTTCGCAGTCCTGCGCTTCTTGTCTTGCTTCGGATGGGAGGTGCTAACACACGATTCGACAATATAGCCGAGATCGATGTATCTCCCTGGTCGCAAGCCAAGTGAAAACTCTCTTTTAAGGAACATCGCTCCGTGATCAAATTTTTCGCGAGCTCAAAATTAAGATCACTTCGCAGTCCTGCGCTTCTTGTCTTGCTTCGGACGGGAGGTGCTAACACACGATTCGACAATATAGCCGAGATCGATGTATCTCCCTGGTCGCAAGCCAAGTAAACGCCCATTTTAAAGAACATTGC
>WJKH01000016.1 GCA_014729235.1 Candidatus Dojkabacteria bacterium
CTGTGCACTGATTATGAACCGGATGAGGAGGGTAGGTATGATTGTGATTGGGATACGAGTAAATATCATAGTGATGTGAGGGTGGTGGCGTACGATCGAGCGGGTAATTCCTCTGAGTTGGAGGTGGATGATGTGGTGGTTGAGTTGGCTGAGACGGGGACGGGGATTTTGATCGTTGCTATTCTGAGCATGCTATTTTTAGCTAGTAGATCTGCATTTTTGCTTTTTCGAGGGCTTCCTGAATTTTAAAAGGTTGAGATTCGTATCTCCCTCGCTGTTGTGATTTTCTTCAGTTAGAATCTAGCGATATATAAAATTTTATCGCTTTGTTTAATCAAGAAAAAACCATTTCTGTCGACATAGTGAACTTTTCCCTTGACAAAATGCACTCCAACCTATTACAATAACTAGCAGTCAGTGAGCTTGTTTGCTAGAGTTGCGAACGGGCCTATAGATATTTAATTTTTTAAAGTAAGTAGAAATGGCTAAAGATCTAAAACTCCAACCACTCGGTAAAAGAGTGCTTGTAAAACCTCTCGAAGTAGAGGAGAAAACCGAGTCCGGGCTGATTATCCCTGATACAGCGGATAAGGAGAAACCCTCTCAAGGCACAGTTGTAAAACTGGGATCGACACGAAAGGAATTTAAATTCCTTGTGAAAGAGGGAGATGTCGTTTTCTTCAAGAAATACTCACCCGATGAAATTGAAATGGGCGGAGATAAGTATTACCTTATTGAGGAAGAAGACATTCTGGCTATTGTTAAGTAATTATCGATCGTGAGGTCGATTTTTTAATTTAAGTTTTTATTAAGTTTAAGATGTCAAAATATATTGTTTATAGCGATGATGCACGAAAGGATCTAAAAATCGGCATTGATAAAGTCGCAAACGCAGTAAAAGTGACTCTCGGGCCAAAGGGCCGCAATGTTGCACTTGCAAAGAAATTTGGCAGCCAAAAGATCACAAAGGATGGTGTTACAGTTGCAAAAGATATTGAGATAAAACATCCTGTACAGTCTGTAGGCGCTGAGATGATTAAAGAGGCCGCACAAAAGGCTAACGATAAAGCAGGAGATGGTTCAACTACTGCTACCTTGCTTGCTCAAGTTATTGCAAATGAAGGAATCCGCAATGTTACCGCAGGGGCAAATCCAATTGCAATTAAGCGAGGAATTGATAAAGCTACTGATGAGGTAGTTAAGTACATTAAAAAGAATGCAAAAAAGATCTCTGCTAAAGATGAGATTAAGCAGGTTGCAACAATTTCCGCAAATAATGATGATGAACTGGGCGGGACAATTGCTGATATTTTTGAGAAAGTCGGTAAAGATGGCGTTATAACCGTTGATGAAGCCAAAGGATTTGAGAATGAGGTTGTTTACGTTGAGGGTATGGAATTTGATCGCGGCTACGTAAGTCCATACTTTGTCACAAATGCTGATACCTTGGAAGCTGTACTGGAAGATCCTTACATTTTAATTACAGATAAGAAGCTTTCAAATCTTCAGGATATTCAGGCTATTGCAGAAAAAGTTTTGCAGGCTGCTGATCGACCATTGCTGATTATCGCAGAAGAGGTTGAAAATCAAGCTCTTGCGACTTTGGTTGTTAATAAATTGCGAGGGACTTTAAATGTTGTTGCGGTTAAAGCTCCGGGATTTGGAGACCGCAGAAAAGAGATGCTCAAGGATATTGCTGTTCTGACAGGAGGTGAGTACATTTCTGAAGAGATTGGTAGAACCCTGGATAGTGTTTCTTTAACTGATCTCGGTTCTGCAAAGAAAGTCATTGTCGACAAAGAGAAGACAGTGATAATAAGTGATGGTTCAAATAATAAAGAGGTTGATGCACGTGTTAAAGAGATTAAAGCTCAGATTGACAAGACAACTTCTGATTATGATCAAGAAAAGCTGCAGGAGAGACTGGCAAAATTATCAGGCGGCGTAGCTGTCTTGAAAGTTGGAGCTGCAACTGAGGTTGAGCTGAAAGAAAAGAAAGACCGTGTAGAAGACTCGCTAAATGCAACTCGCGCTGCTCTGGAAGAGGGTGTTGTTGCTGGTGGTGGTCTTGCTTTACACAATGCTGCTAAGGCTTTAGAGGATTTCAAACTTGATGATCCTGAGGAAATGGTAGGAGTCAAGATTTTGAAAAATGTATTGAGTGAGCCTTTGAAGCAAATTGCTGAAAATTCAGGCTTTGACGGAGCGGTTGTTGCATCAAATTGTGACGGGGATAAAGGTTTTGATGCTAAAGATTGCGAATATGTTGATATGTTTAAGGCTGGGATTGTAGATCCTGCAAAGGTAACAATTATGGCTTTGATTAACGGTGCATCCGTAGGTACTATGTTGATTACTACTGAGGCCGTTGTAGCTGATGAGCCAGAGTCTGAAAAAGAGGCTGATGCTGGCGCTGCTGCTGCCGGAGGTATGGGTGGCATGGGTGGTATGCCGGGAATGATGTAGGATATTAGTAAATAGAGTGGTTCGGGATCCGGTTATTCTTTTCAATGGATCCCGAGCTCTAGTTGCTGGACTCTACTAGACTCGAATCTATTCGGATTCAACCCCCTAATCTTTTGATTAGGGGGCGTTTTTTAGGGTTTGTTGTTGGTAGTGGGCTGGCGGGAAGAGCTCCAATCTTAGTGGGCTGCCATGAAACTTTTGGCAAATGCGAAAAGCGATTTACGGATAAAATCGGAAAAAACTCCTTTAACAGAGATTAAGAAAGTGATTTAATCTTCAGTACTCTCTGCGAAACGGACCTCCTGAGCGAGAACCTTTCCTATGATCTTGTCATCGGAAACAGTATTTGTCAGAGTATCAACCTCTAGTTCTGAGCCATGCCAGTAAAGTGTAATATCCTGCCCCGATGGCTTCTGTTTGGGAGATACAAATAAAATACCGCGCTTTTTTACCTGAAGAGTATTTACGTCAACTAACTCAGTGTCAATTGCAAAAGCATGACTGTCTTGATTGCGGATCCACTGCGGAGCTGTGTAGTAAAAACGTGTATTCTCATGTGAGAATACTTCGCTTTTGGGGATTTTGACAAAGAGGGGGATTTGATTGTTGGAATATTCTGTAGTTGGAGAATCTCTGAGCTGGTCTGAAGTATAGAGCAGTCTGTAGGTTGAAATATCCAATGCCTTGGCGATTTCCGGGATTGAATTAATCGCTGAACTGCTTCCGCGTTCATAGCGAGAGATCATTTCCCATGAGACGCCTACTTTTTCAGCAAGCTCCTGTTGGGTAAGACCCTTCTTTTTGCGGTAAAAACGGATTACACCGCCGATTTCATTTCCTTTCATGTTTATGACATCATGTTAAATATATATGAAATATTACCCTTTAGAATTAGTTGTTTGTATAGAACCGAGCTTATTAAATAAGAATGCTTGTTCTATGTTTGGGCGTGATCGTTTTGGCCTCAGCTCAGGTTTACGCTCAGATTGCCGGTTTTGCTTGATTTATAGATTACTTTGGCTCCTGTAAATGGTAGTTTTTGGTAAGTTCGATCTGTCTATCTTCAAGAGATCTGGTTGAGTGACATAAATGTTAGGTTCTGTTATATTAGTGATATGGATCCATTAAGAAAAGCCTTTC
>WJKH01000017.1 GCA_014729235.1 Candidatus Dojkabacteria bacterium
CAAATAGCTATAGACGGGGATTTAGCAGACAAGTTTAAAAAAGAGAAGGCAAGTTTTATGCAAATTCCTTTTGCCGGGACTATGACTGATGATGATAAACTTTATCCGGGCTATGCTACTTATGATGATTTAATAAAAGCCGCCTTCAATAAATACAATGTGGATATTATTGATTTGGTAGGCGCCGGCCGTGAGCGAAAGTTCTCGTATTTGGTTTTCAAAATGAAGTTCAGTAAAGATTTCGTACAGCTTCCCGGTAGATACGTGAGAAACTATAGGTTGTTTTAAGGCTTGATCCTTTTCCGTTGAATCCTTTTCTCTTAAAGTCGCGGCTGAATTGATTGCCGCTTGCGCTCAAGTATGCCAATTAATGTGAGTTACGCAATTCAAGAATCAATAGAGTAGGGGGCGAGTGATCCGAAGCTATTGCGAAAAGTCCTAATCGCCTTTTCATGCAGAATTGTTTCGAATCCTATATCTTGTATCGTGGTATCTTGAATAATTTGAGTTAAGCAAGAAGACTGCAGTTGAAAAGCGCGGGAAGCCGACAGGTTTAAAATATATCCGGGAGTAGAGAAGAAGGGCCCAATCCTGTTGCAAAAAGTCCTAGTCGCCTTTTCATGCAGGATTATTGCTTAACTCAAACTAATTAACATCCAAAGATTTTTTATTACTTTCTGCTATAGGATCGGCACTGAATGCCCGGATATCGTAAGAGCCGGGGGAACTTGGAGTCCATTTATATTTCCAACTGCCGGAACCGCTATCGCATCCTACTGTACTGCCGTTAACACTGAAGCAAACTTCATCAACCTGATTTTTATCAGAGCCGGAAGCTGAGGCCTCAAAGGTTACTTCTTCCCCGATATTTACGCTCCCATCTGACAATGAAAGGCTTAAGCTGACGTCGGGTTGGTATTTTGTAACCTTGATGACGATCGATGTTTCAGATGATTTCCCATGGTTATCGGTCGCTTTTGCTTTCAAAACATGATTTCCTGCATTTGTGCTTTTGGGGATTGTAAATGATATGCCCCAGGGACTTGAGGAACTGGAACCGACGCTGCTTCCTCCAAAAGAGTATTCAACTTTACTAATCTTATCCATAGCTATGGCGTCTACACTTACACTTATTGAAGTCCCTGCTTCATAGCTTTTTCCGCTGCTTGGAGACTTAATATTTATTAGAGGGGCATTTCCTGGGCCAAGTGGTAGAGGACATTCTGCTTCATCCGGTTTCTCAAAAATAACATCTTCTTCATCCTCCATGTACTCTTCGAATTTATCACGCTGGTCTTCATTAGGGAATTCATAATCGAGATATAAAACCTCGTCCACCATATCGAATTTTTCTGCAGCTGTCATATTGGATGGAATTTTATCGTTTTCTTTGCAAACTTTAATTTCATCTCTTTTGTCTTCTTCAACATCGCGACCTTTTATGTATACGACGGTTTCAGTGTCACAATCGCCGTTTGATTCGTAGCCTGTATCAGGACATACTTTAACAGTCCCAATTCCGGCAGGTCTGCTGTAAAGCTGTGAGGAGTATTTGCTCTGGATTGTTTTGTTTTTCATAAAAGAAGAAGCAATTGGCAGAGGGACAGTAGCCGATGTCGCATCTCCAAGTGTTGAGTTATCGCTATTTCCTGTCCAGACTCCAATTGTTAAGTTTTTGTGGTACATCATAGTCAGTAAATCTCTTGGTCCGTTTGTCGTTCCCGTTTTTCCGCAAGCAATTCTTTTGCCTCCGGATTCGTACAAGTTGTTCAAGAGCTGGTCTCCGAAATTTCCAAGATCGCACAGTGTCCAATTCAGGAGATATATCTCCTTCTCATCGAAGACTCGCTGTCCTTTGGAAGGCTCGTTTTCATAAAGCACCTCTCCACGTGAATTTTCAACTTTTAGAATTGAGACTACCGGTTTGCGGACGCCTTCGTTTGCAAATACTGTGTAAGCAGCTGTATGTTCGAGAAGAGTTTGGCCTCCTGCTCCAAGTGTTAAGCTTAACCCGTAATTACCCCGGTCAGTTAGGGTTGTTATACCGAGCTTATCAGTAGTTTCCAGAACTTTGTCAATTCCTACCAATTGGATTGTATTTAGAGCTGAAATATTTCGTGATTTTACTAAAGCTTCCCGAGCTGTCATCAATCCCATATAATCGTCATCCCAGTTGCCTGCCTCGTAGTTGAAATCGAATTCTTCAATGTCAGGGGCTGCCATGCCTGGATTGTAACCTTCATGGAAGGCTGTAAGATAAGTAAACGGCTTAAATGATGATCCCATCTGCCGGATTGAAGTTGAGACATTGACATTTCCGTCAACCTCCTCTTCTGTATTCCAGTAATCAACTGAACCGACCATCGCCACTATTTCGTTGTTTTGAGGTGTTATGGCGACCATAGCACCGTTTCTAACACCGGATCTATGACCACGTTCGGTTACTCCTTTTACGATTTCATCTTCAGCAATTTGCTGTGTCTCATAGTCAAGAGTAGTGTAGACTCTAAGGCCGCCTCTTTCCACAAGTTCAAGATCGAAATTTTCCATCTGCACAAGCTCATCTTTGACGTACCAGACAAAGTGAGGCGCCTTGATATCAATTCGAGCGGGCTTGTAAACTAACTCTTCATTTTTTGCTGCCTCAATCATATCCTCTGTAATCTCAATGTTCAGGGTTTCTTCAAGAGTCTTTCTGTGCTTGAGAAGCTGATCAAGTACGTATTCCTGACGTGTTTTTGCCATTTCAGGCCGTGAGCCGTTTATTGGATTGTATTGACTTGGGGCTGGCAATAGACCTGCTAAGACAGCACTTTCGGCGAGTGTAAGCTCCTCAGCCTTTTTGCCAAATATTGATTGAGCTCCGGCTTCAAAACCATAATTGAATCCACCCAGGTTAACCTCATTCATATACATTTCGAGCATCTGGTCTTTTGACATTGTTTGCTCGACTTTCATGGTCATAAGCATTTCTCGGAGCTTTCTTTTAACAGCTCTGATGAAAGTAGAGCGGTCGAAGGCATCTTCTCCGAATGCATCATACATCAATGTTCTTCTGACTAGCTGCTGGGAAATTGTGCTTGCACCGCAAAGAACTCCACTGCGTCCCCCTGTTACGTAATTCTTAAAGCTTAGCCAACTGCAGCGGATGATTCCAAACCAGTCAAGGCCTTTGTGAGTATAAAATTCCGAATCCTCAGCGGCAAGCAGGGCTGCAACTGTATGCTTCGGGTATTCATCCAACTTTTTGTATACACGGTTTTGGTCGCCAAAAACTTTATACAGCTCAACACCGTTTCTATCATATATAATCGTGCTTTCTTGAAGTCGCTTATCAATGAGCTGACCGGGCTCAGGAAGGGATTTATTTATCTGGCGCAGAAAGATGCCCAAACTCAGAAGTCCTGCAATTATGCCAAAGAATGCAACTCCGACTAAAATCGAGAGAATTTTTGACATTTTCTTCTTGATGTGAGCCTTTTTTGCTTTTGATTTCTTTGTTTTTCCAACTTTGCTGTGCTTTTTGAAGATATTTCTGATGTTAATTTTGGATTTGCCGCTTCCGCCTTTCTTCAGCGGTTTTCGCAGCAAAGATGAGCTGCTGAGTTGAAAAAAAGATTTTTTGTTGCTTGATTTTCCTGTGGAGGTGGAACTTTTCTTTTTGTTCCTGCGTTTTTTGCTATTACGATTTTTTGTTATACCAAGATTGAAATTCATATTTAATTATACGAAGTTATTCTGATTTCGCAACACAATTTTACACCCAATACTATATCTGTATCAAGGGCTGAATTCTTGTGAGTGCTCAATCTAGCTCTAGCTCTTGTTGATATTTGAGGTAGGTCCGCAGAAACGCTTTATTGTTTTTTTCTTGAGATAAAAACACCCACACTGCGATAAAAACTAATCCAAGTGCAAAACCTACATCCAGGATAATTCCGAGAATATCAGGCAGCCCAAGTCCTACTATGAGTTTCAGAATAAGGTAAGCGATAAAGGCTAGGATGAAAAGCAACAGGGGCTTGGAGTTAAAATTTGTAAAGTTTCCGGCTATCATTTCGTAGAGCATTGGGTCAGGTTTTTTGTGAGCAATTGAGTCCTTGATTATCTGTACCATGGCCCAGGTTTGGTATGACTTTGCGGCAAACTGGCCTTTCCTCAAAATGAAGTCTTTTGGAGGCTTTTTAACTTCGTTTAGACTCATTTTAGAAATCCTTTCGAAATTCTTCAAGTTCACTAAATCTTCCGGAGCATACGGATTATATGTGAATCTGCCTTCCAGGATTTGCTGCCACATAGTAAATTTTGGCGGATCACCGTAGTACTCCAGTTCGATATTATCTAAGTCATATATCTCAAGCTTATTATCATAATATAAGATTAGCTTGGTCTGAGATACTGATATCACCGGGCTGGCATAATTTGTCACAGCATAATCGAGAGGGATTACCTCAAATTCATAGAGCACACTCTCTCCTTCAGGAAGATTGTCTTCGACATTTTTTTGGCCCGATTTAAACGGGTCTGCATCAACTATTTTCATATTGAAATGATAGTAGTATTTAGGTGATTAGTCAATTGCAATTGCTGGGTCAATTATATCCTGAAGCCTGCAATTTAAATGACTCGGCATACTTTCCATCCAGCTTCATTAAATCTTCATGAGAGCCACTTTCTACAATTTTGCCATCATCAACGACGTAAATCTTTTGTGCGTTTCTGACCGTAGAGAATCTATGAGAAATTATTATGACGGTCTTATCTTTCACAAATTCGTAGATTCGTTTGAAGATTTCAAACTCAGCTTGTGCATCTATTGAGGAGGTTGGCTCGTCAAATATCAGCACTGGTGTGTCTCGATAGAACATCCTCGCAAGAGCAATTTTCTGCCACTGGCCTTTTGAAAGATTTGTTCCTTTTTCGAAGCGTTTGTTTAGAATTTGATCGTACTTGTGATCAAATTCGTTAATAAATGTATCGGCCTGGGCTTTTTGAGCGGCAAGCTCAAGTTTTTTAAATGAATACTTTTCATGTGGATCGCCGATTCTTATATTTTCTTTCACATTAAGCATTCCGTAAGTATTGTAGTCCTGAAATAACGTGCTGATAGTTTTGTAATAGGATTTCAGTTCAATATCTTCAATCGGAATTCCATCAACCAGGATTTGGCCTTTTGTTGGATTATAGAACCTCAGAATTAGCTTAACGATAGTGGTTTTTCCTGCACCATTTTCTCCAACCAGTGCAATCTCTTCTCCAGGATTTATTGTTAAACTGACATTTTCTAGAACGTATGATGTGCTTCCCGGGTACTTAAACCAGACGTTTTTGAACTCAATTTTGGGAGGGCGGGTAGTGTCCAGCTTGGTTTCTCCTGATTTAATAATAGTTTTGAGATCAAAAAGCTTTTTCACATTTTGAATTGATGTACCTGAATCCAGCATATCAAGAAATGAGCCAATGAGAGTATCGAGTTCTGAAGAAAAGCTAAAAAATTTACTTTCAAAAAATACAAAATCTCCCAGACTAATATGTCCCATAATGATTTCATTTATCAGAAAGAGCTGGATGGCGACACTGCTAATCAAGTTTATAAACGCAGACAGCAGATTTCCACGAAATCGTTTATTGAAAATATTAAGTTCTGTTTTATCAAGCCTGGTTCCAACCTTTCGATGTAGAGTATCCATATATGTGTCTCCATCGGTGATTTTGTGCTCCGGGACAGCTTTTTCATCAGTCATGCGTCCTCGGATCCACCACCGTTTCCGCATATTCTCAACGTTTGAGTTGTAAAAGGTCCACCATTCTCGGATGAATCTCGCAAAAAATATATTATTGGGGATCGACAATATTACAATCAATAACGAAAGCTTAACTGAGACCTGTAGAGCTATTGCAGCTGAAATCATAGTTGAAACCAGTTGTAGTATGAGGTTAACTGAAGTTTTGAAAAAATCTCTGACTTTCCAAAAGTTATCTTGAGCTTTCCTGATAATATCGGAGGTCTTTTTATCTTCGAACTGTTGAACATCAAGTTGTGCGATCTTCTCGTAAAGCTCAAATTCAAGCTTTCTTATATTGTAAATTCGGAATTTGGTATGGAGGTGATTCTGGATCCTGTGGACTAGAGGATTAATTAGCTCGAGTGCTAAGGTTGCGATAAAGATTGTTAGAAGCGATTTGTTTTGAAAAGCTTCTTCAAAAGAAGTAATCTCTCCATTCAGAATAGTTACTAAGATATCAATAAATCGGGTTGAGAAATATAGCCGTACTGTTGGGATTGCCGCCTGAAGTATCGCCAGGAAGATATAAATCGAGGTTTCGGCAGGAGCCAGTTCAAACATTTTTTTGTATGTCCATTTTGCTCCGGTCCAGAGTTTCTTCAACTTCTTGCTTAGCTTTTCCTTTTTACTATTATTTTGTTCTTTTTTCATAAGAATATTTGTAGATGGGGCTGAAAAAGTGTCAACAGATCATTGTAACAAAAAATGTCCGATTTTAAAAGGATTGTCAGGGCTTTTGCCTTTGTGTATATTGAGCTCGCACTTAACGTTTAAGATATGTCTTTTTAAACGAAGATGGGAAATAAGGGGAAAACAATTATATCCTGGGGGAGTTCTATGGATTTGGCTTCCAGAATCTCTTTGTGAGAAGAAAGGAAATTAATAACCCCGGAAATTAAAATCTTTCCCAATGGTGAGACTGGCGTATGGTTGAAGGAACTTGATTCCGGCAAGGGTAAGGATTCAACATCTGAGGGAGTATGGATTGTCAAGAGTCTCGTTGATCCGGTAAATTCGTCTTTAAATTGAGTTGCTTCTGGTTATTGATGCCCTACACCGACAGGGCATTACTGATATAAAAGCAATTATTCCATGGCTATGCTATTCTCCTCAAGATAAAGTTTTCCGCCCAGGTGAGCCGCTCTCGAGCGCTGTCATTGCCAGGATCCTCAGTAATTCGGGTCTAAAAGCAGTATATGTTCTGGATATTCATAACGAAAGTGTCTGTGACTTTTTTGATATCCCAATTAGAAACTTAATTCCAATTGAAGTATTTGCAGACGCATTACTTCCTGATATTAATGAAGACTACCTTTGCGTAGCTTTGGATAAAGGCAGTTTCAAGCGTACTGAAAAATTGGCAGATGCTCTGGGATTGGATTTGTTGAAATTATACAAAAGACGAGACTTGCACTCGGGAGAAATTGATTATGAGAAATTAAAGACTGACCTGAAAGGGAAGACTACGGTAGCAATTGATGATTATACCGGGAGCGGCTCTACTGTGATTAAATCAGCAGAGATGCTAAAGACTAATGGGGCTCAAAAGTGCGTTTACTGCGTTTCTCATATGTTCGATAACGGTGTTGCTGATCTTCTTTTGGACTCCAAGGTAGATAGGCTTCTGACTACTAAAGCCTCGATTTCAGAGGAAAAAGTTCCTGCTTCTGATGGCTTAATTAGTGTATTGGATGTATCTCCAGTTTTTGCAAAGTTTATGCGAGACTAATCAGCGAGAATCAAGCCATAAAAATTTCGGTTTAATTGTTACTCGTGAGTTAAGATTTGAAACAGCAGTATTTTCTAATACAATGTGAGTTACGAAATTGAGACTCTTAGTCTTGTAATTGTCAATTTCTCTGAAGATAAGCTATAATAATGTGAGTTACGAGATTCAAAAATCAATAGAACGATAACTTTTGAGTTTCGAATACCTTATATTAAGAGCATTAAGTTGTTGCTGTAGTAAAAATGGAATTATCAACTCAGCCGCTAAAAGGTTTTGCTGATTGGCTTCCGGAAGAATTTAAGATACGAAAATATATATTTGATACTTATCGGCGTGTCTGTGCAAGATTTGGCTATCAGGAATATCTGACCCCAATGCTGGAAGATGCTGAAATTTATCGTGCGAAATCAGGAGATGAAGTCGGAGGCAAGGAGCTTTATATGGTAAGAGATCGTGCCGGCCGCGAGTTAGCAATCAGGCCGGAGATGACACCTTCTGTCACGCGCCTGGTAGCGAGTATTTATCAGGCAACACCAAAGCCCATAAAGTTATTTTCAATTGCAAACTTTCTGCGCAATCAAAAACCCCAGAGAGGTCGAAATCGCGAGTTCTGGCAATTGAATTACGATATTTTCGGAAGTGAGAGTATAAACTCTGATGTAGAAATAATTCAAATTGCTCTTGAAGTCATGTTGGCTTTTGCACCTCCTGAGGGATCTTTTACGATATATATTAATAATAGGAAATTAATTGATGAAATTCTAATGAAGAGAGCTGATGTTAGAGAGAATTCAAGAGTTGAAGTAGTCCGTCTTCTTGATAAGGCTGAAAAAATCGGACAGGATGAGCTGAAGAAGCAGCTTCAAAAGATTGGAATTAACCAAGACACTGTCCAAGCGCTCCTTAAATTCGCACAGAGTAAAGATAAGAAAACATTAGCAGGAAACTTTTCGGATATTGAACAAACAGAGGGTTTTAAAGAAACTGTGAAGATAATGGGCTCTCTGCAGAATATGGGGTATGGAGACTGGATTGAATTTAACCCAAGTGTTATCCGGGGATTTGATTATTATGACGGCATGGTATTTGAAGTCTTTGATAATAATCCGAAGAATAATCGATCGCTTTTTGGGGGAGGACGATATAATGGTTTGGCCGGAATTTTTGGCTCTGATCCATTTCCTGCAGTAGGCTGTGCGCCCGGAGATGAAACAATGAGGCTTTTTCTTGAAGCCTGGGATCTTATCCCTGAAAATCTCGAGTCACCAACCGTATATGTTACGGTATTTGATGAAGAGGCAAGAGAATATTCGCAAAAGGTTGCCGATGAGTTTCGAAGTTTGGGTATTAATGCAAGTGTATCTTTTGATTCTGATAAGCTTGGGTCTCAAATTGGTTTTGCTGACAGGATGGGTTACAGGTATGTAATAATCGCTGGCCCGGATGAAATCGAAAAAGGGAAGGTCCAGCTCAAAGATTTGATTTCCGGTAAGGAGGTTGACATGTCGGTTGAAAAAGCAGGTGAGATTGTAGCCAGTTCTTGATTAAGGGCGTGATTTTAAAAAAAAATACAGTATTTGTCTGGAGGTCGGCATTTTTCGTTTTTCATTAGGTCAAAATATCTCAAATTTGCATATTCATCCTAATTTTATGTGTTGGGATTACGTAAATACGAAATACGCTTTCGTAAACTAATCATCACCGAAGCTCTACAATAGGGAGTGATGAGGAGAACGATTTGCATAGCAAGCGATAATCGGGAAAGAATGGTAGGAGTTTACCAATTGCTGGTAGGCGGGAATTACGAGCTGAGTACAATCAGGATGAAAGATGTGAGAAAGGCGAAAGTTCCAGACGAAGGGCTCCTCATCATCATTAACGATAATATTTTGGCCTTGGAACAAGTATTTAGTAATTTAAAAAGCTGCTGCATTCAGCCCAAGACTCTGGTTATTTCTCGCGAGCCGACTCGAAAACTTGAAAAAAGGTTTCTAGAATTGACTGTGAGTGAGTTAATGTTTTATCCGTATTGTCCGATTGAGTTGACTTGGAGAATTAAGAAGATATTTGGTAAATCGGGTAATATAGGAAGGAAACCGAAAATAATCCGTTATAAAAGCAGCTTTGCAATAGATGCGGCGAGATGTCATTTATTTATCGGGGATTACACGGTTAAGATTACAAAGCTGGAGAGATGCCTACTTATGAATTTTATCAAAAACAATGGATTTCTCAGCAAGGATGATTTGTGCAGATGTCTAAGGGAGTGGAAGAACCGGCATATCGATTCTCGATATCTGACGGTGATAATCTCGAGATTGAGACGGAAGGTGAAATGCAGGACTGGCTTTAGCTTGATTAGATCACGTTATGGAGTAGGATATTCATTGATAGACCACTATAATTGATTCTGGAGTAGGAGTAGAGAATACAGTTGGTCATTTGTCTAGCGACTTTTTCCAGTCTGCCAGCAATTTTAGTGCTTCGACCGGAGTCAGATTTTCAATATCAAGTTTTGAGAGTTTCTTTTCAATCTCGCTATCGGGCGATCCGAACAGGCTGGAAGGATATATTGGAGTGTTCTGTGGTTGATCTGTTTCTTTTGGCTGATTTCCTGCAGCGTTAGATGAGTCAGGGAAATTCTTCAGGCTAAACATATTTTCCTGCTCAAAGGTTTCCAGTAGCTGTCGGGATCTTTGAATTATTAAGTCGGGTAAACCTGCCATTTTTGCAACGTAAATTCCATAGCTTTTGTCGGTGCCGCCCTCGACTATTTTTCTAAGAAAAGTAACGTTTTCCTGTTTATCATCTTCCTCGATTGCAATATTATAATTTTTGACTCCAGCCTCTTGACTGTCCTGCATTTTTAATAATTCGTGATAGTGTGTCGCAAACAGTGTTCTGGCTTTGACTTTTTCAAGCAGATATTCGGAGATTGCCCAGGCTATGGAAACTCCATCGTAAGTGCTTGTTCCTCTTCCGATTTCATCGAGTATAACCAGACTGTTTTTTGTCGCATTGTTGACAATATTTGCGGCCTCATCCATTTCTACCATAAAAGTGCTGCGGCCGCTTCCCAGGTCGTCGTGGGCTCCAACTCTAGTGAAGATTCTATCTGCAATTGAAATCCGAGCTGATTTTGCAGGGATAAAACTACCGATTTGAGCTAAAAGTACTAGCACGGCAACTTGTCTGATATACGTTGACTTACCTGACATGTTTGGCCCTGTGATAATTGACAGGCGATTCTCATTTGTGTCAATCAGTATGTCGTTCGGAATAAATTGGTCGTGGCTGACTTGCTCAATTACTGGATGTCGTCCTTCGATAACTTCAATCTTGCCATTTTTTTCGGTGGATGGAAAAATTTCCGGCCTGCAGTAAGAATAATTTTGTGCTACGAATGCAAAATTGGATAGTATGTCTAACTTTGCTATTTGATAGCTGAGCTCTTTGAGGGGTTCGAGGTATTTTAGGATTTTTTCTCGAAATTCCTGAAAGAGATTGTATTCAAGTTCTGCTAATTTTTCTTCTGCTCCGAGAATTATTTCTTCTTGCTTCTTTAATTTTTCTGTTATATAGCGCTCCGAATTAACAAGAGTCTGCTTTCGTATATAATGCTCCGGCACTTTATCCTGGTGAGTTTTTGTCACTTCGATATAGTAACCGAAAACTTTGTTAGATGCGATCTTAAGTGACGGAATTCCGGTTTCTTCGCGTTCTTTTTTGGTAAACTCCTTGATCCAGTCCTTACTATTGCCTGCAAGTGATCGCAGTTCGTCGACCTCTTTGTCAAAGCCCTCTTTAATGATCTTGCCCTCCGTCAGTGCTGGAGGAGGATCTTCTGAAATTGTTTGATTGATCTCCTTAATCAGTGGGAGAATTGGCTTGATGAATTTTTCAGGATCTTTCCAGTCCTTGGGAAAATTTATTTTTGTTATTGTGTTGAGTGAGAGCTCGAGGGCTTTTAAGTCCTTGGCATTTGCACGGTTTAGGCCGATTCGAGCAGCTATTCGTGCGATATCATTTACTTCGCTCAGTTCGTCACGCAAGTCCAGTGTTTTTTGGTAGTTTTCAAAATAATATTCAACGATATCCTGTCTCTTAGTAATTTTTTTAGTGTCTGTCAAAGGATTTAGTATCCATTGGCGCAAAAGCCTTTTTCCCATTGATGTTTCACATTCGTCAATTATTGAGAGAAGGGAAGCTGAATTTGATGCTGTGCTCCCGCCAATTCTTTCTGCAGTCGAGACTGTAAGCTCAAGGTTTCGGATTGTGGACTGATCCAGCAGCATTGTGCCGGTCTGATTGAAGAAATCGATTGTTTTTATGTGAGCCGGATCAATTTTTTGTGTTTCATTGATATACTCCAGAATCATTGCCAAGGCAACCGCCGCCTCAGGCATATTATCAAATCCGAGTGACTCAATGTTTTTGACCTTAAAATGCTCTGTGATAGTACCAGCAGCTTCTCTTATTTTTGCAATATCTTTTTCTACGAACTGCACGGGGATGTCATTTAGCTGAAGACTTGCTTCATCAGAAAGCAAAACAATTTCAACAGGTTCAAACGAATTAATGACTGATTGCAGGGTGTCCTGACTGTTGGACAACTGAGTTATTTTGAGTTGTCCGGTATAAATATCAACCAGACAAATCCCCATTTGATCTTTTTTCGGAAAAACGGACATTATGAATTGATTTTTTTGTGAAAGTTGCTGGTCAGAATCAAGTGTTCCCGGTGTCACTATTCTAGTGACAGCTCTTTTCACAAGTCCTTTGGATTGCTTGGGATCTTCAACTTGATCGACAATTACGGCGTTCTGGCCGTTTTGTATTAATTTAGGAAGGTATTGGTCGAGTGCATGGTGTGGGAATCCTGCGAGTGGTGTAGGGTCATCATTCTTGTTCCTTTTGGTGAGTGTGATATTCAGGATTTTTGCCGTTTTCTTCGCATCATCTCCAAATGTCTCGAAGAAGTCTCCCATTCTGAACAGGACTATTTTATCCGGGTACTGTCGTTTGAATTTTGTATACTGCCGCATCAGGGGTGTATCTTTCATGTTGGTATTATAACAAATTGGCAATCGGAAGATAGCGGAGGGAATTGTCCCGGAAAGAGTAGTTGGATCTGTAGCGCGAAAGAATTTGACATATAGCGATTAAGGGATGTCTTTGCAGAATAAGATTAATTGAGGGCCGATTAATTGCCACGTCCTCCTCGAAAAAGGCAGAAGCCGATAAGGGTGGCTTGGGGGAAAGTTTTGCGGAGTACTCGGCCGGCTTCGTTCATGGTTGAGCCTGTAGTCAGGATATCGTCAAAGACAACGATCTTGGTAACGGACGGGGATTGGGGGGTTTTAGGGTTTTGCTTTTGCTGTAGTAAATGGGACGCAGTTTTAGCTTGTGGTTTCTTTGGTTTTAAACCGAAATTTGTTTGAATTTTATTTCGAGCATTTTTATTATCAGGTAATTGCCTGTGCCTCTTCTGTAGCTTAAAACTTTCAAAAGCAAATCTATTTTGAGCTTCATTTTGTTTGGCATTTTTACCCCGAGAATTTAGCTGAAGTTGAAGCAAAGCAGATTTATTTATGGAAAATGCATCTTTAATGTTTGATTTCCGCTGAAATCTATCGAGATGAGCCTGGTGTTCGTTATTCGCTCGGCGGATGAGCAAATTGGGGACGTATTGCAAGTCAGTCAGCTGAATTGAGGCAAGGATTTGATTGGCAAGTAGGTCGCATTGGTTAAAGCCACGTTGATTTTGGCGTCTGATATGAAGCGGAATTATTGTGAATACAGCTTGGTCAAGGTCGGGGCTAAGCTCTTTGATTAGTTTTGAAAATCCCGAGGAGCTTGCTATTAAGTCAGCCAATGTTTCAGACATCTGAAAAACGTAAGAATATTTGAACTTGGCGATGAGATTTTTGCCGATTTCATTGTATCGCCAGCAGACAATTACTTTTGAAAAAGGTGTTGAGGCGGATAGGCATGATTGGTGAGTAGCAAAATCCGGGCTGATTTTTCTGCAGCTGTAGCACTCGGGAAGACTTCCAATTAGTTTATTTTTGCAGTCTGGACATAGCCATCCGCCGAATTTTCCACATTTTACGCATTGAGGCTTAAAGATAAATCTCAATATTTGCTTCCCGAAGTGCATATGTGTAATGATATAGATAGAATATTAAAAAGTCCTTAAAAGATTATGAAATCCTTTGACATTTTGTAGAATTTGATAAATACTGATACAATCTGCTACGCTAAGTCAGAAAATAATGTAGAAAAAATATTTTTGAATTATTAAATGAAGACAGATCTTAGACGATTCAGCCAAAAAATGGGGAAATCGACTATCACATATCTGATGATAATTCTTCTGGTTACGAAATTCCTCGGATTCATAAAGTTGCGAATTTGGGCATCTTTGTTTGGAGCATCAGGTGAACTGGACATTTTTTGGGCTGCTTTTACAATTCCCGACATGATGTTTAATGTCTTAATTTCAGGCAGCATAAATGCCGCAATAATCCCGGTTTTCTCAGAGATTTTATATAAGAATAAAGATAGTGCAAAGGGAGAGAGAAAGTTGGCCAAGGTTTTTTTTGACTTGAATCTAGCTGTCTCAATTTTATTTATTGCTTTTGGGATAATAATCTTTCTTACTGCACGGCAATTTAGTCAGGTTTTGATCGGGGGCTCATTTATACGTGATGCACTCAATATTACGCAGGAATTTACTGTCTATGATGTCACTTTGATGACACGGCTAACTAGAATTATGGTCCTTTCTCCGATCTTTTTGGGGTTCTCAACGATCATTACCGGTTATTTACGTGTTCACAAGCGATTCTTTATCACTAATATTTCCGCTATGGTTTATAATTTGGTAATTATTGCGGCAGCGATAATAATAGTGGAGAAAATGGGATTGGGTATTGAGGGGCTGTCTGTGGCAGTTGTAATGGGATCTTTACTACAGCTTTTGGTACAGCTGCCGGCATTTTTCGAAGTTTTGAATGGGCATTTGAAAGGTTCGGGAGTTTTTGAGTTTGCAGGCAAGAAGATGTTTAAGATTTTTAGGCTCTCACTTCCAAGACTTATAAGTGCTCTTGCGGAGCAGTTCAATCTGGTGGTTAACCGAATTATCAGTTTTACTATCACTAGGGGTACATTAAGTGCTTATCAGTTTGCTCTGAGCCTTAGCTTTTTCCCTGTGCACATTATAACGGGGGGAATGTCTCAGGTGGCCTTGACGAAACTGGCTGAACTTCATTCAAAAGGTAAGACGGCGGAATTTAAAAAGGTTTTCAATAGCAATCTTCAGATGATGTTTTTTCTTGTAATGCCATTTGTAAGTTATCTCCTTGTTTTGCGGTTGCCTATTGTGAGACTTGCCTATGGAACCGGGGAGTTTGACTGGTGGTCAACGATTTTTACTTCGTGGAGTCTCGCTTTAATAAGTTTTTCTATGATCGGGCAATTGGCAGTCAGCATTACATTAAGAGCTTTGTACGCAATTCATGAGACAAGACTGCCTTTGATAGCTACCTTTTTGACTATTATCGTGAATATTCTGGCTACGTATTACTTTACAAATTTTTTCAGTCACTACGCAGATTGGAGACCTATAGTTGGGGAGGTTACGCATCAATTGTCTGTAGGAGATTTTTGGCGTGTAATGAGCGAATTTTTTCAGGATTTAGGAACGTGGTTTACTACTAGATATAAATATGATTATGCTGTTGGGGGTATTGCTGTTGGATTCAGTATTGCTTATCTCTTTGAGATGACCGTGAATTTTATTATTTTGAATTTCAAAGTTGAGGGAATAATTAGCTGGAAAAAAACTATAAAGCCCTTTTTGACTAAGAGTTTTAATGGACTTGCTATGTCCGTGATTATGTATCTGGTGTACCGTTGGGCAGACAGGGTATTTGACACGACCAAAACGATAAGTGTTTTTGCTGTTTTCGTAATTTCATCATCTGCCGGCGGTTTGGTATACTTGTTACTAAGTTATTTGTTTAAAGTCAGAGAGCTTGGGCATGTTTTTGACAGGATCTCTGTATTTCTTGAATCTTACAATATAAATGTCAAATCAATATTCCGATTTTCACAATCACATTCAGGAGCAGCCAAAAAGTAAGAATGGTTGCTGCTTTTTTCTTGTTGCCTTACCTGTAAGTTTCTTTGTTGTAATGGTGCTTGCTTTTCTAATCATATTCTTAAACTTACGGAGAAACTACCAGGACTGGGAAAAACAATTTACCTCGGAAGTTGCTCAAACTGAAGTGTTATCAATGAGTGATGAGGCAAAGATGACTGAATTAAGTGATCAAGTTGAAAGTAAAATTACTGCTTTCTCGGAAAGTACCGAGATAGTGGATTTTATTGAGTTTAATGTGAATGAAGTTGAGTATTTGTTAGGGCAAAAACTTTCTGATTCAATGCCCGATGGTCTTGAGATTGATAAAATTTATATTGAGAGTGGAGATGGAAGGTGGGATATTTATTTTCAGCCTAAGTCGTCGACCAGAAAAGTTTTTCCGTGGATTTCTCTTGCTGTGACCAAGGCTGAGGTGGAGAGTCCAAGGGTAAAAATCGATGCTGTACGGGTTGGAGAATATGATGTAAGTGAGTTTGGAGTAGGTTTTTTGGTAGATGATCTTAACAGTGGCTATACTGAAGCTTTGAATCTTGTTAATGAGAATGAATTTACAGGTCGTCGGTTTGAAAATATCGAGCTTGAGGTCAACGGGCTGATTGTGAAGGGGCGTTTGGCGGGTGGAGGGTAATTTTTTGCTAAAGTGGTGGTTTATCACGCTAGAATGTCGAATTTTCATTATCAGTAGAGAGGCATATTTGAAGTCTTGTCCAATTAGAAAATGTACAGACTAGCCATCAGGATTTGTCGCAGATGTTATGGACTTCTTCATTGATTTGCAATTGAGACCTAAGATGATAGAATGAAAGTATGAAACAAACTGCCGTACGAATTATACGAAAAATAATAATATTTCTTTTGTTCATAATTGCTGCTGAGAGTCTGATGCTGGGTGGAATTTTTGCCTGGGAGCCTGATGATGAACCGGTACTGCTTAATTATTATTCCACAACTAAGGAAGACGATGTTATAATTAGCCCACATCAGGCCGTCTTGACTGACAGAGAGTCTTTCTTTGTTAGTGATTATGTTGGGGAC
>WJKH01000018.1 GCA_014729235.1 Candidatus Dojkabacteria bacterium
CAGATAGCATTGAATTGGATGCTTCTGAACCAGGAAGTGGAACAGTCACCATAAACTCTGGTGATTCACATACTCAAGATTCCAATGTTAACTTAACAATTGCAATTGATGACCCGGGATCGGGGATATCAGACATGAGAATTGGAGATGCGTCTGATTTGAGTTCTGTAGCATGGGAAACATTTGATGCAAACCCAACTTTTACGTTTACTCCGGATAATGGTGAAAAAACGGTGTACGTACAGGTGCGCGATACAGCCGGAAATGAATCATCTGTATTTAGCGATGCTATAACGTTGGATAATGCTTCACCTACAGGTACAATCGCAATAGAGAATGGCGATACTTATGCAGTAGTCCGTACGGTAACTCTAAATCTTTCAGTTACAGATGCTACGTCAGCTTTAGCTTTTTACAGAATTTCAGAAGATAATACTTTTTCTGGAGGTACTCAGGATTGGGAAGCTTACGCCGGCGATCCAACATTTGAAATGAGTGATGGAGATGGCACCAAGACTGTTTATATTGAGTTAATGGATGAAGCGGGAAACTCGGCTGTATTTAGTGATGATGCTATTTTAGACTCAACAGCACCTACAGGTGGACTGGTGGTTGAAGAAGGAAATCTTTACACTGGGGATCAAGAAGTTAGTATTGAAATCACGGGTTCAGATAGTCTATCCGGAATGTCTGGTATGCGTCTATCCGAGGATAATGGGTTTGATAGCGGCAATCAGCCCTGGGAGACGTTTGCAACTTCTGCGGTATTCACTCTAAGCAGTGGGGATGAGGAAAAGACAATTTATATGCAGCTAATTGATGTGGCGGGGAATTTATCGTCAATCTATTTCTCACGGATAACTTTAGATACCGGGGGGCCGGTTGATGGATCTTTGGTTATTAATGACGGAGATATGTATACTCGGAATCAATTAGTATCTCTGGATATCTCAGCTACTGATGGTGGAGCACCAATTTCAGAAATGATGATTAGCGAGGATGTGAATTTCTCAAGTAATACCTGGCAGCCTTACTCTACGAGTGTAGACTTTCTGCTTACAAGCGAGAATGGTATTAAGACGGTGTTTGGGAAAGTTCGCGATGAGGTCGGTAATGAATCTGCGATTTTTCATGATTCAATAATATTCGATAATGTCGGGCCTACTGGAGGGATGGTTCGAAATTCATATGATTACAACGGGACGGACTCTACATTAGGAATAAGCATCAATGCTACTGATTTAATTTCTCCTGTGACAGGCTATCGCATGTCGGAATCCATCTCTTTCAGTTCGGACTGGGATGACTATGAGCCAAATAAAACATTCGACTATCTTTACGAGGGAGATTTTGAAGGACAGTCCCTGTACATTCAGTTTATTGATGCCGCCGGGAATCCTTCCGAGATTTACTCAATGAATTTAGAGAGTGGTAGTTCAACAAGCACCAATGATGATGATGAGGTTTTGTCAGAGACAGGTTTTAGATATCCTCTGTATGTTTTTGCCGCGACTTTATTGTTATTGGTGATTTTCTTGACAAGGATCTGGGATTATAGGATAGTGGAGTATTATGATTGAATCTGCTCAACGAGATGGCTTTCCTTTGGATTTGAGCGGGTGCAGTTAATATTTAACATTTTATTATCAATTTCTTATGTCAGAGAATTTATCTAAAGGAAGGTTTTCTACAGCGAAGGCTTCAAAGATTGTTAAGACAGGGGGATTTGTCCTTCTTGGCTTGATTTGCATGTTAATGGTAGGTGTTTTAATCTGGAAGGCTCAGAGTCCAAAACCTGAGAATATCCGGGTGACTAATATCACGGATAAGTCATTTACAGTTAGTTGGACAACAGATGATCCAAGTGCAGGAAGTGTTTTGTATACCGATGAGAAAGGGATATTTGCGTGGGCCAAGGCAAAAAGCAGCAAGCTTATGGCTTATGACGATAGAGATGTCAGTAAAGCTGAACTTGAAGCGGCAGAGGAAGATTGGGAGTCTGCCCTAAATGGAGAGTACTCAGTAAAGTCACAGAAATATTATACCCATCATGTTACTGTTAAAGAGCTTGACGCTGAGACGCCATATAAATTTAAAGTCGGGAATGGAGTATTTTACTACGGGCCGAAAAATTTGATTGCTGCGAATTTTAGTGCGGCAAATTCTGATGAGGTAATGACGCTTCCGGCCTTAGATACTATGAGTATGACTCCGGTTCCTGCTTATGGAAATGTTCGTGCTCAGACTCCTGATTCAAACGAAAATAGTAGAATTGTTGTAAACGATGGACTTTTTTATGCCCAGGTTTTTGCAAATGACACTACATATTATGCCTCAGCTTTAATTAATCAGGAGGGCAGATGGTATCTTGATTTTTCAAATTTGCGTGATAACGAAGGCGAGGCTGTAAAACCGGAGGATACTGTTGATACATACCAGGCTTATATTGAAGGGGGAGCCTTTGGAGCTTCTGAAATTACTGAATTGTCTTTCGAAAACGATGCCCCTGCTGATGATATCGTGATAAGTTCTGGAGAAATCAAAATAGGAGCGAATTTGGGTGTGTACCAAGGTTTAGTTAAGCCTGTCTATGCAAACAGGTTTTGTCCCGAAGGCGTAAATGAAATCGAGGACAGTTCAAAGTGCGGATGTGTCGAAGGAGAAAATAAGAAAGTCAGGTGTCGTACAAATGATGGAAGCAGCGACTGGTGTGTTGATACTGGTGAGGCTTGTGTTGAGACTGAGCCTGTGCCGCGGCTCGATGTTGGAGGAGGCTCGGATGGTGGTTCGGATGGGGGTGAGTCAGGTGCTAACGATTCAGGATTGGATCCAGATGATCTCGAGTATCTGTATGATGAAGAGATTTGTATAGAGGATGTTGATGGTGCCTGTGATTATAGGATTAGTGAGTGGGGGTGGCATAGTGAAGGGTGTGGGATTTGCTGCAAGACAAAGTGGCAGCATGTTTACAGGCGCGAGAGTGATGGAGCTATTGTTACGTCTGATGCGGGGAGAGAGAGTGAATATCATGCAAATGACAGTGAGTGTGGACGGGCTGAACCAAAGGAGGAGAGTCTGAAAATCCGAAGAAAGCCTGGACGAACGTTGACCTACTCATGTTGCGTAAAAGATAACAATTTTTTTGTCGCTCAGGAAACAAGGGGCAATGATGGAAGTCCATACTGTTTTGGTTGGATTCCGCCTGGTACATACGAGTATGGTGATTACGTAGGATCAGGAAATCACGAAAGCTGTCAAGAGATTCAGTGCAAATATACAGGAAGCAATGGGATTGTAAAATGTCATAGTCAACGGCGAGGCAACTGTAAAGGTGAAGAAGTTGCGAGCTGCCATGGACTTTCGGCGAATCCCTCTATGCAGGAATACAATTCATTATTTACTTATCGGGCAGCTGCAGCTGAAAAAGTGCAAATTGTTGGCAGTGATACGGTGCTGGAAGCTCAGCAAGACGGCGTTTACACATTAACAATCCCCGGAGATGAGAAGCAGTATGAAGTAGTACTTGAAAAAGGAAAGACGTATGTCTTCTTTAAAGATACAAATGAGAATGGAGTTCAGGATGAAGGAGAAGAGGTCATTAATCTTCAGAACGATGCTGTGGAACTTTATTACAATGATGAAGAACAGGTCAAGAAAATTCAATTGGAGGCGGGCTTAAATTTTGTCTCTTTTAACGTTATTCCCAAGAGTATCGATTCATGTAAGTTTTTGGAGGAAATAAACGTCGATAAGAGCGATGATCAGTTGATTACTCAGATTTCACGATTTGAAGGAGGAAAGTTTGAAGTTACATCATATAGAAAAGACACTCAGCAGCCGGTAGGAGGGACTTGTTTTCCTGTTGTTGCCGGCCAGGGATATATAATTAAGACCTTTGGGGAGTCAACTATTTCATACGGCGGATATGCATTAACAAAGCCTGTAGAATTACTTTTTCCAACATCGGGTTGGCATCTGGTTGGAGTCAATGGAACTAAAAAACAGTACACTGCTGATAGCTTAATCCTGTCAATTAATGAGGTTGAAGGTCTGACAGTGAACAATATTTCAACGTGGCGGTCTGACGCTTCAAGATATGATGGGCTTCAGAAGGATCTAAATGAAGATAATACTTATAAATCCTACGGTTTTGATTTCCCAGTAGATCCTGAGAAATCATATTTCTTACGAGTAGTCTCAGGAAGTGGCCGATGGTTGCCTGAAGCAGGCGAATAAACAGGTAGGACGAATAGATATGCAAGAGCGTGCGCGACATAGATTGACTGAGAAAAGAGACCAAAGGGCCTGGCATACCTTTGCTTGAAACTAGAATGGGGGTAATAGAGAGAAGACTAAATTAATATGAGTTACGAAATTCAAAAATCAAGAGAGTAGAGGGCGAGGACGAGTGATCCGAAGCTATTGCAGAAAGTCCTAGTCGCGCTTTCTTCCAGGAATGTTTCGAATATCATATATTAACAGAATAAACTTGAATCACGAAAGAAGACTGCAGTTGAAAAGCGCGCTCAGCCGGTAGGTTTAAGATATGACGAGGGGCAGAAACGAATGACCAAATCCTATTGCAAAAAGTCCTAGTCGCCTTTTCTTGCAGGATTATTTCGTAATCTACCTTATATTAAAAACATTAATTTGAATTTAGAAATCGTCTGGAAAAATACAAAACACTTACTAAGTTACATGAAGACTGTTTAAAATGCGAAAAATGTCCTCTTCGCAGAGAAGCGAAGCAAGTAGTTCCCGGAGAAGGCAATCCGCACGCGGATATCATGTTTATAGGAGAGGGACCGGGAGCAAACGAAGATAAGCTCGGGCGGCCGTTTGTTGGGGCGGCCGGCAAGTTTCTTGATGAGCTATTGGCAAGTATAGAGCTGGATCGCAGTGAAGTGTTTATTGCCAATATGGTAAAATGCCGGCCGCCCAAAAACCGGGATCCATCAGATCAAGAAAAGAAAGCTTGCAGGCCCTGGCTTGATGAGCAGATTAGGTTAATAAGGCCAAGAGTTTTTGTGCCGCTTGGCAGGCACGCTTTACACAAATTCGTTCCTGATATTCGGATTTCTAAAGCTCATGGTCGGTTTTTTCGTGCGCAAGAAGGCGACTTTAGGGGCAAGGTTGTTTTCGCTATGTATCATCCTGCTGCGGCTTTGTACAATGGTAGTATGAGACCGACTTTGCTTTCTGATATGCAAAATCTGAAGAAGTTTCTGGTAGGAATAAATGAGGGAAATATTGATTTGGATAAGGTTGATTTAGATTCAAATGAGTTTCTTGCGGCTGGAGTGAAATTAGAAGAGAAGTCAGGAGCAAAACCAAGAGTGAAACCAGAAGTAGGATCAGGAGAAAAATCAAAGAATAATCCTGATGTCAGTGAAAAAGTGAAAGAAGTGCGACAAATTTTAGCCGAAAAAGAAAAAAAGTCTAAACTGGCAGAAGAGTCAGACTCGCAGGTCTCGATGTTTTCGTGAGGTTAGTCAGGAGTAAATGGATTCGCAACCTGAAGAGCTTCGGTAATTTGAGGATCCCGTCTGGGTTGATTGAAATCCTTAGTATTTCCATTGGTGTTGGAGTCTTTTCCAAGCTGGCCTGCTTGAACGGTTGTTTTTCTGGCTTTCTCAACATCTTTATCAAACTTTTTCAGGAGTTCCAGATCTCTAGCTTTTTGATCTGCGGAAATTTTATCTGGATCTTTTTGAGAGGTCACTAAACGGCTAGTTACGTCATCGTTCTGGGATTTAGAGGTAACAGTGTCATCCTTTGGAAGGGTAGGTTTGTTCATAGGGGTTTGTATCTAATTTCATTAATCTTCATCAACTATTCCCTGTGGCGTCAAGTGAGAAGAGCCTTTGCCTAATTCATTGCGATTGTTAACTACCTCCTGTGATATAGATTCAGGAAGTTCGTTGTATTTATCTGACATTTGATTTACTACATTATTCCCAGCTGAATCAGCCTGTTTTCCCTGTGCTGCGGCGTCTAATTCCTTCTTCTTTTCCTCATAGGCCCGGCGGTCTTCTTCAAGATCAGCAACTGTGCTTTTGCGTTTTTTTATTGCCTCTTTTACTTCCGTAGCAGAATCTTCTCTGTCATCAATAGCATTTAGCATTACCGGGGGTTCATACATTTCTGCCAATTCTGAAAGCGGCTTTTCTCTAACGCCTGTTGCTTGTTCTTCTTTAATTCTTTCAAGGTCTTCGGGAGCTGTGGTGATTAGGTCGTGTTCGGCTTTGCTTGAAATTACCTGGATTGCGACATGGTTGCGACCGGCAAAAAAGAGTCCTTGTCCTCTGTCACAAGACAGTAAAAATGATTTTTCTCCTTCAGACAAATTAAACACATCTCCAACTTTGTCGATTGCATTAGGGCTTTGTTTCATTAAGAATGATAGTGATGAGTTATTGATAATTGCCCGGCCCAATTCATTTTGGAGGAAGTCTTCAACATCCTGGGTTATTGTAGTTACTCCCAGATAGTATTTTCGAGCTCGTTTTACCATAGAGTAGAGAAATTTTGCACTATCAGGAGCCTGCATCATATACCATGCCTCATCTACCAGCAGAATTCGCTTTTTCTTGTCTTTTCGGATTCTTGTCCAGATAAAATCAAGTATTAAATACATCCCCATCGGGCGCAGTTCTTCCTGGAGATCTCGCACACTAAATACTATAAAAGGATTTGTAATTTCAACTGTGCTGGGCTCATTAAATATTCCGGCTGCGCTTCCTATGATATAGCGTTCCAGTTTTCCGGCCATGTTTCTAGCTTCCGGTTCTGCCATGCCTTTTAACACCTTGTATAAGTCTTCCAGCAATGGCGGCTTTTTATTTCGCTGAGTAGCCGGATCGAGTGTTATTCCTTTCTCACGATAAGTTAGAATGAGTGCTCTGTCCAGGATTGCAAGTTCTATGCTTGTGAGCTTTCCACCCATTAATAATCGCAAAAATCCCTCAAGTGATAATATCTTTTCTCTAAGTTCGTCATCATTTGGGTCTCCGAGTCCGGATAGCTCAAATGGGTTAATTTTATGCCCTTTGTCCTGCGAGAATGATATATAAGCTCCATTTACGGCATCACTTAAGCGTTCGTACTCGTGCTCCGGATCGATAATTATAATGTTTGTTCCAAACATGTGGCTTCTAATCGCCTCGAGCTTAACAAAGTAGCTTTTACCTGCACCGGATTTAGCAAATACCACTGTATTAAAGTTTTCCAGATCAAATCTGTCAAAGATTACGAGACTTCGGTTATGTTGGTTGATTCCATACATAATCCCGTGGTCCATAGTAAGTTCGGATGTGACGAAGGGAAAAGTGGTGGCAAGTGATGTAGTGTCCATGTTTCGAGTGATGTAGATTGGATCGATTCCGAGTGGTTGGCAGGCTACAAAGCCTTCTTCTTGTTGAAGTGTAGCTGTTTTAGCTGTTACATTGATTGCCGCGAGCGAAGAGATAATGTTTTTTGATACCTTCTCTAGCTCTTTTTTGCTGTTTGCTGCAACGGATATATACATCGCATAGTGGAAAAACTTTTCTGAGCCTTCTGCTATGGAATCTTGTAGTTTTTGAGCGTCTGAAAGTGCAACTTTAGTTGATGGATCAATTACCTGCCTTTTTTCCATCTGTGTGTAAAGCGTGGCTTCGAGTTCTCCAATTTTTCTTTTTAATTTTTGCAGGATATTCTTTGTGTCCACCGGGTAGTAAAAAGTGCTGATATTGATGGAGTATTCGAAATTAATAATTGGAGACAGCCAATTCGGGCCTACAAATCTGGGATACTCGCTTACAAAGAAAGATCTATGATAACGATCTCCGATTTTGATATCGTTGAAGTCTATTTCCATATCAATTGGGGCAATTATATCCTGTAGTGTCATTCCGTCGAATCTATCAACTCTTACATCAATATCTTCGCCTTGTTCTTCCTCTTTCTTTTTCGGGGAGCGGAAGATGTCAAAAAGCATGTCAAAAAATCCTCTTTTTTTGATTTTTGTATCCTCATAGCGGTCTTTATCAATTTGATCCAGCTTTATCTGCGTATCAATTTCCTCTTTCATCCGGTTAAATTTCTGTCCGGGTGATATCTTATCCTGACGATCTTGCAGTTTCTTTTGTACATTGCTTTGAAGATCTCGTTGAAATTTTTTATTTTGATTTTGCGAGGTATTATGTTTAGGCATTTTTAGTCTTCTGAATTATATATTTCATAAAATAAATCTATCAGTTCTTCGTTTACAAGTTGGTGTCCCACTAGTCCCATTCTTCCAAGCTGCTTGAGGAGGTGGTCTCGTTTAGGGTATAGGTAAATCTTTCCTTGCTCCAGGCTTCGCTTGGTCCCCAGCGAGAGAGCTTCTTTCTGTGTTCGCTTTTTACTTTTAGGTATCGGAATTGGGCTGCTTGAGACCGTAACCGGGGTAAAGGGGATTACCAGATAAAACTTTTTATCTAGAACGTCGTTTTGCACTATTAGATTTTGGATAAATTCAGAATAGATTTCCAATTGTTTTCTCAATCCAGGGCTCATTTCTCTTGAAAGTTGATTTTTAAGATAATCCACGTAGTTTGAGATATCAATTCGCTTTGTGCGGATGAGGATTTGGATATGGAAATTTAGAGAGTTGAGTAGTCCGGCAAATGCATAAATTTTGTTGTCCTGTTCGTATTCGGAAAGCAGGTCAAAGTTTACGGCATCAGTTTGGATTACTAATACAACCTTTCCTGACTTGGTAATAATCAAATCATCAACTATTTCCTGCACTTCAAGGTGTGCTTGAGTTGTTGCAGATATTTTGGCTCTTGTCTCAGGTTTCACGGTTGTTTCACGAGTTATAGCTTATTTTATTTAACTTCAAGTATCTTCGACACCAGTTGATTTTACCGTCATAACAGGGTTAGGACCGTCTTTAACAATATAATCAACTTTAGGAAATGAATAAGTTCCATGTTCAATTTTCGTAGAATAGACTCCGGCAGGTACAGTCTTGTTAGATGATACTATACCATTTTCGTTGCTGATGCCAGTGAGTATTGTGTTGCCATTTGGATCCTTAATTATGGCAACAGCCTTTGGCAGGGGATTGCCATTGGAGTCGAGCAGTTTGAGTGTGATTGTGTTCGGAGTTGTGCCGGTTGGAGTGGATTTTGCAGGTTGATTTTGCTGTGCTTGTGCCGGGGGTATTGACTTGGCATTTATTGTGTCTGAAGGAGTGGGTTCAGGTTGTGATTGTAGGTGTGGGGCTGGTTGACGATGAACTTGGCTTTGAGGTGTTGGAGGTGCTGTTTGTGTAGAATTTTGTACGGAAGGTTGAGCTGTTTGAGGTTGTGGGTCCTGTTGTGGTTCGGTAATTTTATCGGCAGCAGGGTCTCCGGTTGATTGAGCGATTTCTTTAATTTGAGCAAGTTTCTTTTGTTCCTGGATATCTGCCTGAGTTTGCGGCTGGTTCGACTTTGTAGTTTTCTTATCAGAAGCACCTATAATCTTGGATTTGGGGGGTGTAACTGGAGCTCGGTTTACTGAACCTCTTGTAGTCTGTTGAGATACTGATTGAGGTTTATTTCCTGTAGGGCGTCGATTTCCGGGAGGAGCTTCGTAATATTTGCTTTTCCAGATTCTGAGTGTTGGCTGGGTTATGGCTTTAATAAAGTTCTTTACGTATACGTCGGCTTTTTGGTCATTGATAGGCACTAGTCCCATGAAGAGTCCTACTCCGGAGAAAAATATAAATAATGGGATTCCGATCATTCCCGGTAGACTTCCGTCGGCAAACAGATACAGAAAAATGCCTCCAACACCGATTCCGGCTGCTATGTAGACAAATTCTCTTACTGTAAACTTTGAGAAGAGTTTAAATTCAATATCCAGAATATTTTGTGGGATTGGATGCTGCTTTATTTTTGATTGGTAATAATTTTATTGCTGCAATGATGGCAGATTTGTATAATATTATAGTACTACTTATTTGATTTAAAATAAAGTCCATATTGATGGAGGATGTCTTTAACAGGATTGTGGAGTTGCGAAAAAAAATAGGAATGGAGATTTCAGCGGATATTGTTAGGAGATTTTGGGGGCAAGATTATACAAAAAGGGATTATGTAAGCAGTAGATTGAGAAATGTCAATATTGGAGCTTACAAACTCAGGCTCTTACAGGATAATTTGGAGATGTTTAAATCAAAGTACCTGAGGTTTATAGGAGTAAGCGGTTCAATTGCAGCGGGTACTGTCAATGAAAGTGATGATATAGATATCTTTGTTGTCGTAAAAAATTACACTTCATGGATTTACAGGCTGATTGTTACTTGGCGGCTAAAAAAAAGAGAACTAGTAATGGATCATTCTCTTGTTGCGAAAAAAAGGTCGCAAAAAGATAAGTTCTGTCTGAATTTTATCGTTGAAGAGAGAGCTCTTAAATTTGAACCAACAGTGCTCAATTTGCACGAACTTATTCATTTGCTTCCGGTATACAGCGTAACTAGCTCTAAATCTGATTATTTTGATGGGATTTTGATGCATAATAGTTGGATAATGGATAAATTTGGATTAAAATTACCTGACAACTCCGAAGACAGAATACCAAACAGTCGTTCTCATCTGGAGTCAATAATACTTTGGCCTTTCAATTTCATCTCGTTCCTTGTGCAGGCTGTAATTATGATTTTGCACGGGGGAGATCTAAGGAAAATTTTGCAATGGTGGTCTTCCGGGAAAATTGCAATCTATGAAACCAGTCCCAATTACAGATCAGACGTATAGATGAGCTTTTTGTCTTTGGGAAGCTTCTCAAACCAGCCGTTTTTACTGATTGCAGTTATAAAGGATTGTTGCTTTTCCAGGATTTGGGGTTGAATTAATTGATCCTGCTTATTATTATCTAATTCTGATGATATGTCGTCCAAGAGCAAAATAGGGTATTGTCCTGTCAGTTTATAAATAAGTTCTTGTGTATCAAAAATCAGTTTTCCTACTGCGAACCGCTTTTCCCCTCGAGACCCAAATTTTCGAACATTTTTGAGCGAGCTTACTTTATTGAGTTTATCAAAGACATCCCAATCATCTCGATGGGCGCCAATGTTTGTGTAGCCTCTCGCAATGTCTTTGCGGATCGTTTCAATAAGCTGTTTTAGATGGATTTTTTCAAGAGTCTCGGCCGATGTCATGTCTTCAAAAAGGTTTAGTTTTAACGAACAATTATATTTGTATTCCTGGCTTTCTGCGTAGTCGTTAAGAGTCTGAACTATATCCGTGCGTGCTGCCATTAATTTAGCGCTGAAGTTTGCTAATTCTTTTGTCCAGAATTCAAGCTGATTATCAATTGGAGGGATTTCGCCTGTTGAATAGAATTTTTTTGACAGTTTTTTAAGATGAGCGTTTCTTTGTCGGAGAACTTTTCGAAATTTTGTCAGGTATTCAGAGTAATCCGGATTTACCTTGCTTGCTAATGAATTCAGGAAATCACGTCTTTTAGAAGGGGACAGCATGAGGATATCAATTTGCTCCGGGCTAAAGATATTGGATGTCCCGAGTGAAGTGAAGTTCTTTTGGCTCTTAGCTTTTTGGTTGACCTTCATCTCTTTTCTGCCGTCTTCTGAATACACTGACACCTGTATGTCCTCATCGTTTTCGGAATCATGAAATATGCCCTCAATTCGATAGTAAGTTTCTTCTGAATGAAAGTTAACCAGCTCTTCACTCAAGCTTGTCCAAGGGGAAGTTGCATCAGTTAATAAGTGAATTGCTTCAAGAATTGTGCTTTTGCCCTGCGCATTATCACCTATCAGTACTGTAAGTTTCGGATGAAGCTCGATTTCAAGAGTTTCAAATTGCCGAAAGTTCTTAAGTTTTATTTTTTTGATCTGCATAAATCTGATGATATATTTTTTGTTTACAGTCCGGCGATCTTAATTCCCTAATTCAGATTAGGTGACTAAGTTTTTAAAATAGCAAGAAACGCCTCCTGCGGAATATTAACACTTCCCACTTCTTTAAGCCGCTTTTTACCTTCTTTCTGTTTTTCCAGCAGTTTCTTTTTTCTTGAATAATCTCCGCCATAGAGTTTCGCGGTAACATCTTTTCTGAGTGCTTTAACATTTTCCCTTGCGATGACTTTTCCTCCGATTGCTGCCTGTAGGGGTACCTGAAATTGATGACGAGGTATTTTTTCTTTCATAACCTCCAGGATTTTAATGGCACGTGGCCTGGCGGACTCTTTAGTTTCAAGGAAACTGAGCACCGGGATTTCTTTATGATTCACCAGGATATCCACTTTTGCGACATCCACCGGTAAAAAGTCGATGAATTCATACTCCATTGAAGCGTATCCATGGGAGAGACTTTTCATTTGATCAAAAAAATTTGAGATAAGGGAAGCGAGTGGAATGTCATACTCAATGATTATGTATTGGTCTGCTAAAAGATTGTCTTCTGAACTATTATCAATGAATTTTGTATTTACGTACGAACCTCTTTTAACTGTACAAAGCTCCATAATCGGACCCATATGTTCTTGTGGCGTCATAATCTCAACTCTTACCCACGGTTCCAATATTTCTTCAATCTCTGTAGGATCCGGTAATTCCTGAGCTGTCTGAATTGTAATCGTCTCTCCTGTAGTTTTCTTGACTTGATACTCTACGTTTGGGGCTGTAATTAAAAGGCTTACATCGAATTCCCTTTCAAGTCTTTCTTGAACAATTTCCATATGCAGTAGTCCCAAAAATCCGCATCGCAATCCGGAACCGAGGATATCGGACTTTTGGATACTATATTGAAGGGCCGCATCATTCAGGCACAATTTATCAATTGCGGTCTTGAGGGCTTCATAGTCTTCCGTTTCTGTTGGGAAAAATGTTGCAAATACATTCGACTTTGGAGTTTTATATCCCGGGAGAGGTTGTGTTGATGCGGCATCAGAGATAGTATCTCCAACAGTGAAATTGCGGATATCTTTAAGCCCGGTAGCGATATAACCCACTTCTCCGGTATATAACGCTTCAGTTTCTGTTAGATCAGGAGAGAAAAATCCTATTTCAGTGGGCTCAAAGACTTGCTGCTTCCGTAGAATGTGAAGTTTGGGCAGTTCTCCTGCGTACTGACTGCTTTTTGATAGCTTTCCATCAAAAAGTCGTATTGATATCATTACTCCCCGATGTTCATCATAGAAAGAATCAAAGATTAATGCCTTAAGAGGTTTATTTAGATCTCCTTTCGGTGGCGGGGTTCTTTTAATAATTTCATCGAGCAGTATATCGACGTTTTCTCCCGTTTTAGCTGATACTTTAATTATATCTTCGGGTTTAAAGCTCAAAGTTGAAGTAATTTCTTTAATTCTGCGGTCAATGTTTAGGTTTGGCAGGTCTATTTTGTTAATAACAGGTATTAAAGTAAGCCCTTGTTCGAGGGCTTTTCTGGTATTTGAAATTGTCTGTGCTTGAATACCTTGTTGAGCGTCTATTAGCAAAATCGCAGATTCACACGCAGCGAGAGATCTCGATACCTCATATGAAAAGTCAACATGACCGGGTGTATCAATCAGGTTTAATTGAAAATCATTCCATTTTAGGCGCGCTGCTTGTAGTTTAATAGTAATGCCTTTTTCCTGCTCGAGTTCCAGAGTGTCAAGTACCCGTTTTTGGTGTTTTTCACGTTTCAGATCTCTGCCGGTTATTTCAAGCAATCTATCAGCCAGAGTGGATTTCCCGTGATCAATGTGAGCTATTATTGAAAAGTTGCGCATTTTATGTTTCTCCATAGGATGTAATTATAGCATTTACTATTTGGAAGGCGAAATCTCAGTTATCTTCCTTTTTCTTGTTGAATATGGCTAGAATTCGTGATGCCAGCCAAATTACAGAGGAAGCAATTACTCCTAAAGCTGCAAGCCAGAAAGCCCGTCTTTGTACAGGTTTTTGAGATTTGGGATTTTTATTAAGATTGTCTGAAATATTCTTTCGAAGCTTTTCTGAGGGGACGATCTTCAGAAGCTCATTAATGTTGCTTGTATAAGATTCTGATGCTTGCTGTTGTTCGTGATTTTGGCGGATTGCGGTGTGGTAAGCTGATATTGTCTTTTCCATGACATTTTCCCAACTGTGATTTTGGACAGATTTTCTGGCATTTTCGCATTTTTTAAAATAGCTCTCGGGAGATTGTTCCATAAAATGTTTTATTTCCGAGGCAAACTCCTTCGGGGTTGCATCTTTGTCTAGTACTTTGCCGTTTAGATCATTTATTAGTTCACTGGTTGTCTCATTTGAGAGCCCAATAACAGGAGTTCTAGATGCAAGGGCCTCAATTATGACGAGACTCTGGACTTCTTTTAATGAGGCTGATACAAATAAATGAGTTTCAGCAAGAATATCAGGGATTTTATCGTGGTCAATGTATCCATGGAGGTGAACGTTTTCTAAATCAGCTTTCTTCAGGAGTTTCTCAAAAATCTCCTTGTAGCCCTTGCTTAAGTATTTCCCATATAAGTTTAGATTGTAGTTTTTCGGCAGGTACTTTAATACCTCCAGCAGGTATTCCTGATTTTTTCTTTTGGAAATCCAGCCAATAAAGGTCAGATTGATAACTTTTTCTAGCTTAGTGGGGCTTTTGTCAAATTTATTTAAATCTCTTCCATTAGGAATAGTTTTTATTTTTCCTTCATATCCAATTTTCTTAATTTCATACTTTGCAACATCATTTAAGGCAAATATCAAATCATTTTCTTTAAGGACAATTCCCAGATACTGCCTTGTGGGAATCATAGCGAGTGACATTAGAGGGTTTTGCGAGCTCTGATAATCCGTAAATTGATCAATCTGAGAAGGCAGAGAATGTAACGTCATGACTTTTGGGACGTCATTTTTTATGCACCAGAACTGAGCGATCAGCATAGTTGGTGTTGGGTCATGAAAATGTATTATGTCTGGATTAAAATCTTCAAACATGTTAAATAATCTTGAGAGCATCTGCGGAGTGAAATATGATGGATTAAAGTTGAGATTTGTTTCGCCGGTTTTGTATGAATAATGAAAAAAATGGTTATTGATTTGTTTTTTCTCAAAGGAATCACCCGGATAGAACAGAGCACTCTCTCCGTATTCAGAAAACTGTTTTGCCATATCGCGAGCTACTTGGGCTTCGCCACCAGGATCTGTACTGCTGTAAATCATGTATGCAACTCTTAGCATAGTCTTTGGCTTTAGTTATTTTTCGGGAGTTTATTGGAGCCGGTTTTTTTATCTTTCTTTTTCATTTTGGTTGCGATTATCAGGCCTGTGCCGATAAGTGATGCTGTTCCAATTATTCCGGCTGTTATGGCCAGTTTTAGTGTATTGTTCTTGCCAAGAAAAAATGCCGGCCGATTCTGAGTAAGGTCCTCATTTTCTTTTTCGTTTGCATTGTCTTTGTTTGTTTCTCCCCCTAATTTCCCATACAGAGTCGTCGTAGCGGCCAGGAGCTTGTCGTTTTGGAGAAGATTTCTTTTGACAGTAATTCCGCCGATTAGTGTTCCAATTATTGATCGTATTGACTGGCCAACATTTTTATAGCGTCGGCCGGAAGTATGTATCTTACAAGGTATTACTCTGTACTTCAGCCCGGCTCTTATTGCTCGAAGCATTAAGTCAAGATCTTCAGGTACTCCCGGGGGCATATCGCGAAATCCTCCTACGCTCTCAAAGGCATCTTTACTAGCAATCTGAAAGAACCCTGATTCCAGGAAAGGTCTGCGCAGATTTGCGCTGATGATTTTTAATAAGAAGTAGAAACTAAAGACTATTGATGCGGAAACGGATGTTCGAGATTCCTGGTCAAGTGAAAAGAGAGTGGACCCTACGTCTGCCTTTGATTCCGTCCATAAATCATAAGCACGTTTCAAAAACATATCATCAGGGAGGACAGTATCTGCATCCAGAAAAAAAAGCACATCTCCTGATGCGGCTTTTGCTCCATTATTTCTCCCAACGGTCAGTATCCCGCCTTCTACAATTTTTGCTCCAAGCGATTGTGCGTTTTCTCTTGTTTTATCTTTTGATTGTGCGTCTGCAACAATTACTTCTAAGGGCCCATAACGCTGATTATTTATACTTTTTAAAAGTCTTGGTAAAAAATCTTCTTCATTTAACGTCGGGATTATTATCGATATCGGTAGTTGTCGGGATTTATCAATTTCTGGCATTTCGATATTTCAGCAAAACTTATTTATTGAGTTTGATCAGAAACTTCTAAGAAATCAATAGATATCGACTCATCATATGATATGTGGAATGAGTTTTCAATTCTCAAATAGACTTCAACTGATGATGATGGTTTAACTGAAATCATATGGTATGGGGTATTTTCCTCTCCGCTTAATAAAATATAGTTTGTTTCATTTACAATAACGCCTAACTTTGATGTTGTACTTTTTAGGGTTCCTGTTGTGAAAACTTTGTATTTTTTCGTGGTATTAGAATCATTGGCTAAGGTCACAATGGGCTTGGAATAAGTCCCTGAATTTCGGGCTGTTATGACAGCGGAGTAAATTGCCAGATTTGAGTCTTTAATGTCTAGCTTTTCGTTTCTGATATATTCATGCTGTCCGTCAACCAAAGAAACATTCTGAGCTTGAACTCCTAAAACATGAGGACGAAATTCCTGACGTGTCTCGGGGGTCAAGTTTATGATCGTCAAAAATGGCATGACAGCGATAAACGCAATAATCAGTATAGTGACAGAGTTTAGAGTTGCTTTTATCGGAGGTTGATTCATAATCTTGTGTAAAAATTCATGTTTCATTTAAATCTCTTGGATAAACCTGGTTTATTTTCCGCTCGAAAGTGTTAACAGTGAAGCCGAGAGTTACGATAGTAATTCCCAGCGTTGCAAAAGCAGCCCAGTCGTAATTAACGTTTATTAACGAGTCTCTGAGTGTAGTGACGCCTGTACCCATTAGGAAAAATATCCAAATGCCAAGGTTAAGCAGGAAGTTGTCTTTTTCTGTAATCCAGTCTAGAAGATTTAGTTTAACTATTTTAACAAGTGTCTCAGAATTTGAATTTGCGGAAATTCTTAAATTTGCTCTAATGAGAAAGATTAATGTTCCAATTAAAAGGATCAGAAACATAAATGAATTTGATATTGAATTTGCCAAAAGGGTGTCCGCTGTAGAGGTAAAGTAGAACTGTGTTGTAAATATGCCGTGGATATCATTATCAACCAGTAGGTTGAGATCAAAAATTTTGATAGCAAAGTAAAGCCCGGCGGCTTTGCCGACGATGACTAGAGCTGCAGGAAGTAGGGCTCTTTTTAATATGGACAGTAGTAATTTTGACATTGTGGGGCACTTACTTAAGCAACTAATTTGTTGAGACTTGCAGCCATTCTTGATTTCTTTCGTGAAGCTGTGTTCTTTTTTATTACGCCTTTCTTAGCGGCTTTATCAACAACTTTCTGAACCTGATCAAATGCCGTTTTAGCCTTTTCGCTATCTTTAGCCTCGATTGCTTCGACAAAAGACTTTTCTGCGCGTCGGATCCTTCCCCTCAGCCTATTGTTGTAGGTAGTTCGCCTTTTTGTCCGGCGGATATCCTTTTTTGAAGATTTAAGGTTTGCCATTCAAATCTTTGTGAATTTATATCTCTCTAGCGGCAATTATATCGGTTTATCTGGTCTTTGTAAACAGCGGAGCTGAAGTCTTCCGGGATATCAACCGGGTTTAACACCTCAGGGTAAATGCTGCCCCCTTTTTCTGCCATAAATGGCGAGGCTTTTACCCGTTCGTTATCCGCTCTTGCTCGGTATTACAAAGCCTCACGGGTCTGTGTATGCTCGCTCGTTTGATAATCAAACTTGACCACTGGATGAAGATTATATCCGGCGATTTAGCGTTTGAGTTATTAAGATTATCCTGTTAATATGTAGGTATGGAGCGTACTAAAAGGGGAAAATTTAGTAAAAATAGATTTGTCCTCTTTATATTGCTGTTTATGCTTTTGAGTGGAGCGTTGATTGCTGTTGCAGTGTATACGCGATTTGCTAATTTAGACAACCGATCTGAAGCCAGTTCAGATCAAGGTCTTGAGTTTGCCGGAGACCAGGAATCAGAGTCAAATCCTCCAGAATTACTGAATATTCCGGCTAAGTCTGTTGTTGAAGGGGAGAAGTACACATTCCCCGCAAAAATTGTAGACTCAGATACTGAACCTGCGAATCTGGAGTTGAGGCTCAGCGAAGGTCCGGCATGGCTTTATATGACTGATGATAATATTTTGTACGGATACCCCAGGCAGGAACATGTTGGGGTTCATAAAATTGTTTTAACTGTTACAGATGGCAAAAATGTCGAAAGAAATGAATTTTACATCGAAGTCAAAGAGAGTTCTTCCGCCAAGTAAGCTGCTGGCTTATATTTGGGGGGTTGTGGTAATTACTGTTATTACTCTCGGGTATTTTTTTTATCGTGATTTAGTAAAACCCAGACTCAATAGGTCTTCAGGCGTTGCCGGCTGCACTCCGTATAATGTAGATGTTGTTGAGATAACTGAAAACTCAGTGAATTTCACCTGGGAGACAGACGATGAGTGCTATGGTCTTGTCCGTTATGGTACCGATAAAGAAAATTTGGCAATGATAGCTCTGGGGGATAATGTGCAGCGAGCTTCAAATAGTCATAATGTTGAAGTTAAGATGCTTTCGCCTCGAACTACATACTATTTCGTTGTTGTATCTGAAAATGAAGAGTATGGATTTGAAGGTATTCCAATTTCTATCACGACTAAGCTTCGGTAGGATTTTGTATCTCGACTTTGTGTTGTATTCAGGGTTTGGCCCTGAATAGTTTTTACAAGATCGTTAACAGTAGTGTAAGTCCAAGTTTAGGATCAATTCTCCCGGTTTTCATCTCGTAATCCAGATTGTTAGTTTTTTCATAGATTAAAGCTAATCGTTCCCAATTAAAGTGTGCAGCTTTTCTTTTCAAGGCGGGTAGAGTAAATGGGGGAATTCTGAGAATTGAGCATATTTCGGAATTTCCAAGTTGTTTTTCGCTTAAGCTCTTGGTTTGTACAATTTGTCGTAAATTCCGTGCAATCATTGCAAAGATGTAGTAAGGATCAACATTTTGTTCAAAGAGTTTATTGATAGAGGTTGTGGATAACTTTGGCTGGCTTTTATTTAATCCATCAATGAGTTTCCAAATATCAATCTGATAAGTATCACTTGTATAAGTCTCGAGATCTTCTTTTGTAAAGGATGTTTTTTCTGTGAGCTCTAACTTTTCGACTTCATTTGCAAATCTTTGGGTATCAAAATCAGCTCTCTGTGCCAGTTCGTAAATTACAGCTGATGCCATTTTAAGTTTTTTCCCCTTTATGTGCTTTTTTGCCCAGGTGATAAAAGTTCTTTTATTGAGGTTTGGAGATTCATAGATTTCTCCTTTTGCTTTAAAAAGTTTATAAAATCGAGTATTAGATCGAACTTTCGATGGCTCCCAGACAAGCAAATTCATTTTCTGAGTATCAATATCACTATTTTTATCTGAAAATTCGATCAGGTTTTTGGAAATTTCTTTGCTGTCCTGATGTTCCAAGATTCGTTTCAGCAGGATAATCTTTCCATTTGAGAACATGTCGAACGATTGATAAGTTTGTATTATCTTGTCTTTTTCCTCGCTCGAGCAGTCAATTTGGACATGGCTGAATTGAGGGTATTTTTTCTTCAGGGTTTGTGCATAGCCCTTTGCTTGATCTAGAGACAAAAAACTATCTTTTCCATGAAAAAGTTTCAACATAGCAGCCTTTGATTATAGAACAAGCAAATTAATATTATTCTTCGCCAAATGTTTCAGCACTTTGATCCGGGTTTTCTTGAGTTATCGGTTTCCCGACGAAGATCACAATGTCTCCTTCAATTCCTTCAGGAAGATTTGCCGGCTTCTCAGTCTTTTCGAGTCCCGTTGCAGCAGTTATATATTCGATTGCTTTGTCTGTATCCAAATCTGAATTTGAAAAGATTATCGAGCTGTCGGATTCATAATTTGCTGTTCCTGAATAAAAGAAATTTGTGTAGGGAAAGTTGGAATTGATACCAGTAATAATTTCTTGCCGAGCGGCATAGTCTCCACCGGCATCATAGACTGTAATTGATAAATCCTGGCCGTATAGCTCCGGTTTATCAAGCAGTAAATCGATATATGTGTGAAGTTGTGAATAATTTCCCTGGCCAAGCTTTGGAGTAACTATAAATAACCCAGTCTCCGATGTTTCGTAAAGTATTTGGAAATTTCCAATAGCGGGGCTTGTTACGGAGCTGAAAAGCTTCACTTCGTTCATCTTGTCTTTTAGCGCCAGAGCTGCTTCCAGATCAGTTATGTTCCAGCCTGAGAGTTTAACGTTATCTCCTAGGACATCGATAATATCGAGAATCTTTTGAGGATTTGTATAGGTTTCTGAAGACAGCATTTTATTCATCAGAGCCTCAACAACTTTTTGCTGTCGCTTGGCACGTGCATAATCAGAACCCTCAAGTATATTCGGAGATCGGCGTGAGCGTGCAAATTTTAGAGCTGTATCTGAATCCATCTTCTGACATCCGGCTTCAAAATGCACAGTTTCATAGACTTTGTAAGTGTCAAGCGATGGGTACATGTAGTCGGTAAACGTGTTTTCAACGCAAATATCTATCCCATCGACAATATTAATTAATTCTCGTACAGCAACAAAATTGCCCATTGCGTAATATTGGATTTCCAATCCTAATGTTTTTTCAACAGTCTCTTTGAGAAGCGGCAGCCCATTTCCTTCTTCAATATTTTCCCCCACCAGGTATATCCCATTAATTTTGGAATAACCTGAATAATTGGGAACTTGCACATAAACATCGCGAGGAATTGATATTATGGTCGCTCGATTTTCTTGATGGTCATATGAGAGTACCAGTATCGTGTCAGTATTTTTTAGATCTTCATTGTATGGGTTTTCTCCTTCGGGTCTTGAGTCAATTCCAACCCCCAAAATATTGGTATATCGTCCGGACGAATCTTTTTTTAATTGCGGAACAGGGCCGGTATCCTCATCTCCATTATTATCATCGGAAGTATTGTCGGTATATTCCCTTAATCCCTTAACAGCAAAAGTAACAACTTCTAATGGGTTAGCATCTATACCAATTTCCTTGAGCTGCTTGCTTGCTCTTATGTAAAGAATCGAAAATACTGTGATTGCTGTGATCAAAAAGCTGACCAGGCAAAGTAGAATGACTTTTTTAGTTATAGTCTTGGAGGAAGATTTACCAGGTTTCTTGGGTTTAAGCTCTAGAGGGGGCTTTTTTTTAGAAGAAGGAGATGAGTTGTCTTTAGGTTTGGAAATTTTCTTTAGCAAGCCAGATTCCTTCGTATCAGATTGTTTAACATTTAGTTCGTCCATGGGCAGATTTAATTATTTTAAATATTTTTGGATATTCTGATTATGTTCCTCTAAAGTCTCTGCATAGTGTGCTTGTCGATCCTTGCCATGAATATAGAAATAGTAGTTGTTTGGTGTGGGGTTGAGTGCTGCGTCAATTGCTACCAGACCAGGATTGCAGATTGGTGTCGGTGTTAACCCCGCTAACCTATAAGTATTGTATGGATGATTAATTTCTTTGTCAGCATTTGTTATAAAATGTTTCCAGTCTTTATGATAGTAAAGTAGGGTAGCGTCAACGTTTAGAGCCCATCCTTCTTCAAGCCGCCTTTGCAAAATATCAGAAATCATCTTTCTATCAGTTTCTGTATATCCTTCTCGTTCAAGCATACTTGCAATTATTAAATCTTTATAGGTTAGATCTAGATTTTCTGTACGCGCTTTGAAATTATTTACTAAGATCTCAATTACATCTTTTGGGGTTGAATCAGTTGGGATCAAGTACTTGTCCGGGAATAAAAATCCCTCCAGATCATCTGTCTCTATACCGAGTTCCAATGTGCTGATAAAATCCTTGTCAGTAGTCAGGTCCAAAAACTCTGCAGTGTCAAAAGATATTCCATTGAGTTCAAAATCGTAGGCTATTATTTCGGCAATTTCATCTTTTCTCAGGCCTTCAGGTATCGTTGTCCAGGCTTCATCCAGGCCGCCATGCTGTAGAGTCTGTACTAATTCCTCCAGAGTAAGGTTTTTGGGGATTTCAAATGTGCCCGCCTGAATTTTGGGAGCGAGGTTGTTTACTCGAACATATACCAGGAACGGAATTTTGAAGTTTATATCCAGCAAGTCGCTTTCGATAAGCCGATCAGTAATTGAAGTTACGCTTTCTCCCTGGCTCACTATAAACTCAACTTTTTGTGACGAATCGGAGTTCTCACTGGTAAGGGCCTTCTTGTAGTATATACCTCCGGATACAGTGATTCCTGCCCCAAAAAGCAATATAAAAATAAGTAAGATGATAAGCTTTGACAATATCTTTCCGCAGCCGGATTTTTTGTTGGCTCTAGTCGTAGCGGAATTTTGATGACTTGGGACTTTAGTTGTCGTGTTGAGATTCACCACTTTTCCGAGTTTGCAAATTTAAAAATTCCTGTAGAAAAACAGCACTTGCTACACTGTCAATTTTGTGACGTGTGCTTCGTGAGGTTTTACCTTGTAATCGTAACATATCTTGGGCACGAATTGTAGAATAACTTTCATCATATTTAATAATTGGCTTATCGATCGTACTTTTGAGTTGCTCTTCAAATGATATAATTTTACTCTGTGTCTTTTTCTGTGATTTTGTAAATGCCTGTGGGAGACCGAGAAGTATTGTCTCAGCCTGCCATTTTTCTACTAAATTGGCAATTTTATTTAAGGCAGGGGCGAGTTTCTTCTGACTCTTGATATTGATGGTATCGATAGGTTTAGCGACTTTTCCTGTGTTGTCAGATACCGCTACTCCTATGTGTTTTTCACCAAAGTCTATGGCCAGAACAGGATAATCTATTTGATTGTTACTATTTCTAGACATTTTTCAGTTTCAAATAATTTAGCAGGAAGTCCCTTTTAGCTTAATCTTGTAAGCGGCATTTTATTCTGCGTACACCTGCCCCGATGTTTTCTTGTTTATAAATCTCGAACTTAGCAGAGCCTTTCCCAATTATACCAGTCCTTTCAACATGTGGTCCTCCGCAAAATTCTGCTGAAAAATAGTCGTCCGGAGTCGCATTTTCGGGTTCTACACCATCCTTCAGACCAACAATGTAAACTGATACAGTATCGGGGTATTTTTGTCCGAACTCCATCTCAGCCCCTATCTTTTCTGCTTTTTCTTTGGGTAAATCAATCCTCAAAACTTCCAGATCTTTCTCAATTTGATTATTAACTATTTTCTCAACAGATTTTACCTCTTCTGGAGTTAACTTGCGGTTAAAATTGAAATCCAATCTCAGCCGCTCAGCTGTAATATTGCTTCCTTTTTGCTTAATATCACTCCCCAATACGATTTGCAAAGCTTTTAGTAACAGGTGTTGAGACGTATGGAGTTTGATGGTTGCTTCAGATTTGTCGGCCAGGCCACCTTTGAACTTTTTAAGGTCTGCTCGTGATTTTTGCCGGTGTTTTTCCTGTGCTTTATAAAAATCTTTTTCGATCTCCTCTGCGGCTTCTTCGCTGACTTCAAATTCATCTAAAGTCATCTCAAGCGGAAAACCGTAAGTTTCATATACGTAAAAAGCCTTTTCCCCATCTATTTTTACTCCGGCTTCAATAAGCTTTTCAATTTCTTTTAATCCTTTGGTCAACATTTTTTTAAACTTAGTCTCCTCCTTATCAATCTCATCGAGAATACGGTCTCGATTCTTTTCAAGATTAGGGTAGGGCTCTTTCATTTTTTCAATTACAGCCTCTGCCAGCTCTTTGGTAAAGTTGCCGTCGATTTCAAGCTTTAATCCAAATCTAACAAGTCGTCTGATAAACTTTCTCAAGATGTATCCTTGATCTTTGTTTGATGGAATGACTCCATCTCCAAGTATAAAAGCTGCGGCTCTTGAGTGGTCCGCCAAAATTCGAAAGTACCTGGTGTCCTCTGTGACCTTGCCATTGGTTTTGTATGATTTCCCTGATAGCTCTGAAATCTTTTCAGTAATTGGCTGATATAAGTCAGTTTCAAAAATATCATCTTTGTTTTGAACGCACATTGTCAGCCGTTCAAATCCTCCCCCGAAATCAATATTCTTCTGATCAAGTGGATGCCACTGATCGTCGTCTCCATATTTATACTCCATGAAAACGCTATTGCCAATTTCAATAAACCTCCCTGAGTCATCATTTATATCGTAGTTGTCTTGCTCTCTTTCAACTGTTCCGGTGTCATAGAAGATCTCACTGGTTGGTCCTCCCAATTCTCCAGGGGTACTTTCTGCTCGCTGCCACCAATTAGTCTTTTTGCCATAGGAAAAGATTCGATATCCCCAGTCTTGTCCGGCTTCAAGATTCTCCGGCAAGTTATGAATATCGTTGCTGAATTCAGCGTTTACGTTATATTTCGCAAAAGCCTGTTTCCAGGTATCAACAGCTTCCTGGTCAAATGGGATTTCATCATCTCCTTCCCAGACAGTTACATAAATTCGGTTTGGGTCTAGACCTGCGTGTTCGACGTAAAATTCTAAAAGCCATGGAATTTGTTTTGTTTTGGTAAAGTCTCCCAGTGACCAGTTGCCCATCATTTCAAACATGAGTGTGTGTCTATTATCTCCAATCTCAATCATGTCTTCATATTTTGTTCTAAGACATCGTTGGAAATTGAAAAGTCTTGTACCCAGTGGATGCGGTTGTCCCGACAGGTATGGGTTAATCGGAAACATCCCGGAGTTTACGTAGAGTAGTGTAGGATCATTGTTCGGGACAAGAGATACATTTGGAATTTCTTTTGCGTTTCTTGGGCTGCTTTCCCAAAAGGTTTTAAATTCCTCTCTTAGTTGCTCTGATGTTTTCATAATTATTGTATTAAAAATTACCCCCGCTAACCTATAGTGCGTAGGCTGCAGCACAATAAATCAACGGACCAAGGACGATTTGGAAATAATCGTGTTACCACCTTGCTTCACTCAGGCATTACTGCTCTGAGCCTTAGAGACTTTATTGAAAATAAAGCCTATTCTCGATTTTGTCTGCCGAGAAATCAGAAAGTTAGGTTGCTGCAGAGTAATCCAGTCTATAACTTTGCAGCAGCGGTCCTTTTCACTTACGAAATGGCATTTAACTTCGTTTTGTGTGAACAATTTTTAATGCTAACGTCCTCATTATATCCTGTTTTTTTTGAAAGGTCCAGAGCACTATGGGTTGACAGAGGGCTATAGGTGATCCTGTTTAATTCCATTAAATTTACAATTAGAATCCAACTCTCCCGGACCTCAACAGCCGGCTATTTGCCCTGACAAAAGGCATATTTTCTTGGGCTGAGTTAAGCAATTCAATTAGATCTGATTTTGCAAGCTTTTTTACTTCATCACTACCTCTCATCTGTAGCGCGAAATTTTTGCTATTGACCTCTTTTTTCCCAATTACGATGTTTGCCGGAATCCACTCTTTGTGCCAATCTCGGACTTTTCTATTTACACTTTCATCACGGTCATCAACAAGAGCACGAAAACCCTCTTTGTCGAGATATTTTGCGAGGTTAATGGCTTTTGCATTGTATGCCTGTGAAACCGGGAGTACTGCAACTTGGACAGGAGCGAGCCAAAAAGGTAGAGCATTATCAAGAGCACTTTTTTCCAGTAGTCCATAAAGAATTCTTTCAATGGAGCCTAGAGAAGAGTGAACGATAACGCAACCCTGCTTTTTCCCTTTCTCATCGATATAGTTTATGCCATAACGCTGGGCATCTTCTATATCCAGCTGTACCGTACTTATTTGGCCCTCATTCAGTCCCTGATCAACATAATGAAAATCGCCCTTAATTACCCAGTAGTGTTTCATGCCGGGCAGTACTTCAAGAAGTACAGATCTATCGAGCCACTTAACAAGGTTTTGGATTTTACTGAGATTGTTTTCCAGAAAATCTGATACTACAGGAAATTCAATAGCAAGCTTCAGTCCCATATCTTTATTTAGTTTCTCGTATGAACGAAAGAGTTCAATAAATTCGCTCCACGCCTCATCCAGGTCTTTGCAAAAACTATGAATATCAGGCATATGGAAGGCTCGAGGCCTTTTTAATCCGGAAACTTCCCCATGTTTTTCATAACGGAATGATTTTGAAAACTCAAAAACTCTAATTGGGAGTTGCCAGTGCGAAAACTGTGCTTGTTTCATAATGCGAAATAGTCCAAAGTCTCCTGCAAATCTTAATATTAACTTTTTCCCTTTTGCTACATTAATTTTATAGTGACGTCCGTGGAAAGACTGCCCCTGAGCTTTGATGTCGGGGTATGACCAGTCATACATAATGGGTGAATCGATTTCATAAGCCTTAAGTACGTCAAGTGCTATATGCTTACACCACTTTTTAACTGCGTTAAAAACTACCACTCCGTTTGGGAGCCATCTGAGATTTCCGACATCACTTGCTTCTTCCGGTTCGCATATTCTTAATTTTTGAGCAAGTCGGGACGATTCCAGTTCTTTGCCCTTCCTGCCTTTTATGAATTTTGATCGGAGGTAGTTCTTTAGGTTTTCATCTATTTCAAGTGATTTAATGAGTTTTTCATTAATTTTATTAGGATTTAGTTGGATTTCTGAGTTGTCTGGATTTAAAATTCTATATTTAATCATTTTAATATTTATGAAAGTTGAATAATCTTGTATATAAGTTTAGCATTAACAATATGTGCAGCAAAATAAGGTATTTACTGCGCAATAATAGTTTGGAATATATGGAAATTTACCCGCCTTAGCGGGTGGTCATTAAGTCAAGCCTGTTGTTTTCGAATTTTATGACCTTCATAACCCCAATTATACCATTTAATCGGTCAAATAACCAGATATAAGCATTTACTGAAGTTAGAGCATGGGGCAATGTGCTAGTCATTACTCAGCACAGTTGGAGGCGGTGCGGTGTAAGGACCGGAAGAATCAGAATCGTCTTGTCCCTCTGCGGAGCCTGATGCTGACTCAGCTGATGTGTCGTCGCTGTACTCTTTTTTCAACTGTTCTGCCAATTTCTTAATGGATTCAACCTGCTCATCACTCGGCTGATCATTGAGATTATCGTTTTGCGGAGGTGTTGTTGGTTGCGAGGGCGATGCGGATTGGGAATTCGGATCAGAATTTGATCCATAGCTTACTTCTGGTGTGCTTTCTTCTACATCAGGAGCAGAAGTGTAGCTTGGGACATTATCAGTGGATTGTTGAAAATCTTCTGATGTGGATGTCTGCTGATTATCTGTATAAGTGCTAGACTCATCGTATTCGTTTGTTGAGGCACTTGGAGTAGAAGAGTAATCTGGAGAGGAATTTTGTGGATTGTAAGTATCTGTGTATCCTTCTGATGCACCTGTCGATTGCTGGCTTACTGAGTCGTTACTGTCGTAAGCTGGAGTAGGGGTTGATGATGTATAACTGGAGGACGTGTCGTATGAAGTTCCGTTTGTGGCGGATGATGATTGGGAGGGGTTGTAAGTCGGGGAAGTAGTTTGTGGTGTTGAATTTGTAGAGTCTGATTCATAATAATCATTAGAGCTTGAAGTAAAAGGAGTGTCTACTCCGGTTGGCGTACTTGGTGGCGTGTAATTGGGATAGTAGCTGTAATCATCGCCTCTGTCTTTTGGCCCGCGTACTAATATGTAGATAAGCCATGGAATACCGATGGCGAGGAGAATTAGTCCAATCAAGATAATTATAGCAATGATTCCTCTCTGTGCTGTGATTTCGTATCCAAATATATTCCAAATTTTTCCGTTCGTCTCGGGCTGAAGTTCAATCTTGAAAGTCCATTCACGCTCTCCGAGATTATCTGCACTATCTTCAAAAGTAACTTTTACTTTATTTTCAGAAAGATCCGGCAATTCAGCCTCAGGTTTATAAGAAATAGTCACCTGTGCTTCAGAGTGAGGTTCTATTTCTATTTTCGATGAAAGATCTTCGTTATTCAGATAAAATTTAATGCTGTTTTCAACAACTGATTGACCTTCTGAGGCTATCAGAGTAGCTTTTATCAATGGTTGAGTTGTATTAACAGTGCTTTTATCAGCCGGGGAGATACTCACTATGCCTGCACCTGGTTTTTGTGGACCGTCATCAGGGCCCGGAGTGTCATCACTGCCTGTTGTACCAGCTACTGTAAATTTTTCTGAAGAACCTGTTCCTGTGGCAGGAGGGGATTGATTATCTGTGGCTTTTACAATGGCATAATAATCTCCTGCTGATAAAGCAGAAGTATTCAAAATATAGTTAGTTGTGTTGAATCCGAGATTCTCATTTAATGGTTTCCAAGTACTTTCGTCCGAGGGGTTTTTCGCAACATAGAGTTGGAATTTATTGATATGATTTAAGTCTTCGACCTGCCACGAAATTTCAATTTCTTCCCCCTGGTTTACTGTGGTACCTTTAACGGGTTTTGTGAAAGTTACTTTGGGGATATCATTTTCTTTTTGATCAACATTGATTACCCAGGATTGTGAACTGGTATGACCGTTCCATCCATCCCAAATAAGTACGCTCGCAAGGTAGCTGCCGGGGGTATCCGCTGTTCCATTAAATTTAATTTCAACATCATTTGGAGTTGGCTGTGTGTTGGAAATTTTGAGCCAATTGGCATCGGGTGTAAAGGCGGCATCAAACTGGATATCATTATCGCTATCTTTAGCTTTAAGAGTATGTTCATAAGAATCTCCGACTTTTATAATATTTTTGTTTTGTGCCGGTAGTTCTGTAGTAAATTGGGGAGCTGTATTTTCTTCTACTACTTGGGCAAGCGTGGCTCTTTGTCCGAAATTGCTTGTTGAGGCGGCATCCAAAATGTTCTGATTGTAGCTCCGGTCAAGCAGGCACAGGTGAGTGCCTTCAATGCCTTGTTCGTTTACTGTAGTAATTTCACCTGAAAGTGAGTAGCCGCCGATGTTTTGTGGTTGATATAAAAATTGTTCAGACGCTTGCGAAATTTTATTAGAAGTGTCAAATTCACGATTGTATACTTCTCTAAACTCGTCAGTTCCAAATTCTTTGCTCTCAATTGCTGTGATACTGATCTTTTTAATCCATTCGTCACCGAAATTTTCTGATGCATCATTGTCTCTTACATCTGCAAGAATCTCGACAGTTGCTCTTTTTCCTACTTCGAGGGAATTTGGATCAACGTATGGAAAATAGATCTTACATTTAAGATCTGTTTCAAAACCAACTCCTGCACTGCTTCTGGTGTCTGCGGATTCAAGTCCAACTAAACCGGCTAATACCAAGGGAACTGCCAGTATTACAAGGGCAGATGCAATTACGGTAAATCTCTGTTTTTTTCTTTTCGGTGGTCTGCGTCCCATGAATGTTAATATACAATTATTGGGTTAGTTCCGCAAGCTTGGAATTTATTCTATCTTCAGCGTCGCTCAGTGCTTGAGAAGCGTTTTTATTGTTAACAGCTACATCATTAATTGCTGTACGCAAGGAGTCTTCTACATAGGTCTGATCCCCCATGACCCAGGCGTCCATGGATGGGGCCATTTCAACAATTGGAGCCGCATAGGGATTATCTGATAGCTCGCCAGCCAGATCTTTTCTGGAATAAGGCTCTCCAAATGCTCTAATCTTAGATTCGTTCGAAAATTTTTGCTTCATTTGTTCTTTCTCGCTTAAAAACTTGATAAACTTCCATGCTTCTACTGAGTTTTCGCTTGTTTCCGGGACAGCGTGCCCCCAGTACATTGCGTAGTAAACCGGAGGATTATTTGGTAATTGGGGAGTAGGCGCTATGCCGAATTCAAGTTGGGGAGCAGCCTGCATTATGTCGAAAGCTCTCCAACTTGGCCCAAACATCATAGCTAGATTTCCAGAGTAAAAGAGATCCAAATCCCAAAGCAAGTCAGAAGACCAGGTGTTGTGTTCTTTGATAAAATCAGTATAAAAATTCATAGCTGATTGAGCTTTTATGCCGGTTAGTGTTGCATTTAGACCATCACCTGTCTCAGATATTACCTCAACATTATTTTGCAAAAGCAAAAGATTGAAAATATCGGCTGAGTGCTTAACATTGTTTGAAGTCCCCATTGCCACCCCGGACTGTGTGATTTCACCGGCTTCGTTTGTCACTGTCATTTTTTTTGCGGCCTCAATAAATGTATTCCAATCCTGTGGAGGCTCAGAATATCCTGCTTCCTGCAATAAATTCTTGTTGTAAAATACGGCAAGGCCATCTATGCTGAGCGGAATTGCATAAATTTGATTATCACTTCCTGTAAAGTCGTCTGTGCAAGTCTGATAAAATGTGCCAGTGTATTCTGCAGCGGGCATGATATCAGTTGGAAGGGCGGATAGGTATGGCTGAAATTTCGGAAGCCAGGTGTTATTTATCATTAAGATATCGGGAGCAGGGTCACCGGTAGTTGACCCTTGCACAATTCGTGCATAGCTGGTTTCTTCATATTGAGTAAAAGATCGGTTTATATACTCAATTTTTATATTTGGATTTTGGCTTTCATACTCATCAATTAGAGGCTGCATAACAGATTCCGGTTCCCATAATCCCCAGTATAAAAGAGTGGTTTGAGAGCCTGTTGTTTGACCCGGGGGGCCGCCTCCTGAAGGTTGGCTTCCCTCTCCACGGCGGCTGGATATAAAGTAGAAGAGTCCTGCTGAGATTGCTATAACCACGACAATGATCGCAATCAATAACGGAAGTTTCTTGTTATTCATATCGTTCGCCTATTACAATTAATCTCTTGGTCCCGATTCCCAGCGGCCAGCATGTCATTAAAGTGATTGTCTCTTGATCGCCCTGCGGCTGGAGGATAGAAAAGTCATCCGGGGCAACTCGTTTAATTTTCCTTACTACATATTTTAAAGTATTTTCATCTTTTTTAACAATGACTTCATCTCCAATTGACATATTTTCCAATCTTGAAAATGCGATTTCCGGATTGCTTTTATAAGCTTCAAACCAGGTGGGCACTGAACTATGACCATATATAAAGGTGTTTCCCCCGTCGCCGGGGAGAGGTGTGCCCCTAAAATGTGCGACTCCGCTTTTTAGACTCAAGTTATAGACATCTTCATCGTAACTGTTGACATTTGGAGTAATCTTTAAGTCATCAAGATCTATTGAGTCAACCGTAAGATACATTGGTTCGCTGTAGTCTCGATCAATCTTAATCTTCTTAAGCTCTCCCGTGCTTAAGTCATAACTGTAGCTGCCCTGCTGGCTGGTAAGGCCTGCCTCTTTAAGTAGATTTTGGAAGTAGCTTTGACCAGGGTCATAAATTGCTTTTGCCTCGAGACTTTCCTGGTGACTTTTTGGGATAGGCTTTACTCGAATATGATCAAGAAATTCAGGAAGCTTCCCATTTATATATGAGAATGAGAGAGGAATAATTTGACTGAATAGGAGTGTGATTCCACCTGCGGCAAAAATTGCCGAGAGAAAATATCGGATTCTACGGATTGCTTTTTCTTGTTTTAGTTGAGGATTTGTTATATCCCAATTTCTCATTTCAGTCATTTGTCAAGTTTAGAATTTGTTCATATAATACCAGACATGGCAAAAAAAGATTACTACGAAATTCTTGGGGTATCAAAAGATGCTTCAGAGAAAGAAATTAAAAAGGCTTATCGCAAATTAGCCAAAGAATATCACCCTGATCATAATAAAAGTCCGGAGGCGGAAGCCAAGTTTAAAGAAGTGGGTGAAGCTTACGAAGTTCTGTCCGATCCTTCCAAGAGGAAGGCTTACGATCAATTTGGGCATGCGGGTGTTGATGGTTTCGGAGCAGGCTCTGCAAATGGCTATCCTGGTGGTGGATTTTCCGGGGTTTATGATATGGGGGATGTTTTCAGCCAGTTCTTCCAGGGTTTTAGCGGGTTTGATGGAGAATCTGAAGGCTTTGGGGGATTTAGTGATATATTTGGAGGCTTTGGCGGTCGCCGAGCTCAATCCCGTAAGCCCAAGGGACAGGATCTGAAATATGAAGTGAACCTCGAATTTCTGGAAGCTATGGATGGATCTGAGAGAGTTGTGAAGGTTACGAGAGATATTAAGTGTGAGACCTGCGATGGGACCGGAGCGGAAGATGGTGAAATGGAGACATGTAAGACCTGTGGGGGGCAGGGAAAGGTTCGAAAAGTTCAGAACAGCTTGCTTGGCAGTATCTCTGTTGTTGCTCCATGCCCGGATTGTAATGGGACCGGTCAGTCTGCAAAAGAAGATTGCCCTGAGTGTTCGGGTTCCGGGATTGAACGGCAAAAGAAGGATTTAAAGATAAAAATTCCTGCGGGAGCTTATGATGGGATGATTCTGAGATTTAATAATGGGGGAAGCTTTGTTAAAGGAGCTGATTCTCCCGGTGATTTATACGTACAAGTAAACGTTCAGCCTGATGAACGATTTGAAAGAAGGGGAGATGATATTTACTCAACAATTGAAGTCCCAACTTATGTTGCAGCACTTGGAGACACTGCAGAAATCGAGACTGTGCACGGTGATGTCAATTTAAAGATCCCTTCAGGAACTCAACCGGGGACTGTTTTCCGCATTCGTGACAAGGGTGCTCCGGTTATTGGCAAAGACAGGAATGGTGACCATTATGTGAGGGTTGAGGTTGTAATTCCTAAGAGGTTGTCCAGGAAAGAGAGGGAGGTCTGGGAAAGTCTTAAGTCTGTGTCCTGATGATGTTGAATTTTTATGTTTCAGTATTGTTTGCTGTTAGACAAGACTGCATTTTGCAATTAAGTGCCTCTGTGATATAATATTTGTTGGAAGTTTTATTGTCGAAGATTAAGTGATAATCCAAGGCAATGTAGAGAGGTGGGTGGGTAACTCACCTTTTTTTTAAATTTTTAATCGTTTAGATATGGCAGTAACATCAGAATTCTCGGCGGCAATTAACCAAATTTGTGCCGAAAGAGGGATTGATCAGGAAAAAGTTTTTGAGGCTCTTGAGAGCGCAATTGCTTCAGCTTATAAGAAAGAAATTGGAGATACCGAGCTTGAAAATGTAACTGTGGAATTTGACAGGGGTGATGGAAGTTACAAGATTCTGGCTGAAAAAGAAGTTGTAAAAAAAGTTGAGGACGAAAACGCACAAATTTCGATTTCAAAGGCTCAAAAGATTAATGATACACTGGAATTGGGAGATATTATTCAGCTGGAAATTCCACTTGGGGAATTTGGCAGAATTGCTGCCCAGACAGCCAAGCAGGTAATACTGCAGCAAATCAGAATATCCGAGAAAGAAGCTGTAATGGCAGAGTTTAGCGATAAAGTTGGGCAGGTATTCACTGCAATGATGCAGCGGATGCAGGGAGGCCGGGCTGTTTTTGAGATCGGGAAAGCTACAGCGTTCATGCCTCAGCAGGAACAAATTGCCAGTGAATTCTATAGAGTTGGACAAAAATATAAAGTTCTCCTCAAGGAAATTGAGGATGATGAAAATGGTAAGACACTTATTGTGTCCAGATCAGATCCTGAGTTCCTAATAGAATTGTTCAGACTTGAGGTTCCAGAAATTGAGTCCGGAGCTATTGAAGTAAAAGCCTGTGCACGAGAAGCAGGCTCTAGAAGCAAGCTTGCAGTTATTTCGCACCAGGATGGAGTAGATCCGATTGGCTCATGCGTTGGACAGCGCGGGGTTCGGATCGCTAATGTTATGAATGAGCTTGGGGAAGAGAAGATTGACATAATTGAATGGGCGAAGGATCCGGAAGAATTTGTAGCTAATGCTCTCAGTCCAGCCAAGGTCTTGTCAGTTGAGATCAAAGAGATGGAGGTTGAAGAATTTGTAGAGACAAGTGACGACGGTGATGATGAAGAAGATTCAGATGATAAGCCAAGGGAAACTGAAATGGTTATGAGAGAAGTTGCCATTGTGAAGGTTGAAGAAGATCAGCTATCTTTGGCAATCGGTAAAGACGGCCAAAATGTGAGGCTTGCTCATAAACTGACTGGATACAAAATTGATATCCAAGGTCCGGACGGGACAAAACCTTCGTCACCAAAGGCTGATGACAAAAAGTCTGATGATGACGATGATGATGACAAAGATAAGGACAATGCAGATGATTCTCCAAAAAAGGATTCGGCGGAACCTTCTGATGATTCTGAGTCCTCAGAAAAAGATGGCGACAAGGAAGAGGGAGACAAAAAAGACGAGAAGAAAGACGACGATGCAAAGGATGATGAGAAAGACACCGAAAAAGACGAGGAGAATGGAGACAAAGAAGCGGATGCACAGGATGATGAGAAGGCCGATAAGAAAGGCAAGAAAGATAAAAAAGACAAGAAAGTTAAGAAAAAGTCGAAATCAACAAAGAAAAAGAAAGCCGGACAGGATGAAAAACTTGGTAATGACAGCGAAAAAGAAGAGTAATCAAAATTAACACGCATTCTATGGCTATTAGAACATGTATAGTGACGAGAGACAAAAAACCGAAGTCCGAGCTTTGGCGTTTTGTGTTTGATAAAGAGTGTGCTACAATAGAGCTCGATTTGAAAGGGAAAAAACAGGGAAGAGGTGTTTATCTTACTCCTGATATTGAGATTTATGATCTGGCGGTGACTCGAAATGCTTTCAAGCGTGCTTTCAAAACGGGGAAAATCACAAGAGAAAATTTAGATAACATTAGATTACAAATTGTTCAAGAATTAGAACCAAATGGCAGAAAAAGCAAAAACGAAGACAAAAAACGGGGAAGGTAAGCGTGCACCTATTGTTGCTATTTTAGGTCACGTTGATCATGGAAAGACTACGATTCTGGACAAGATTCGAGAGACAAATGTTCAGGAATGCGAAGTAGGCGGAATTACTCAAAAAATATCAGTTTTTACTGTGGATCCTGACTGTACCGGTACTCAGCATATTACTTTTATTGATACCCCGGGGCACGAGGCATTTGATCTCATGAGAATGCGCGGAGGATCTATTGCTGATATTGTTCTGTTAGTCGTTGCAGCTGATGACGGTGTGAAGCCGCAGACGGAAGAGTCAATTGAAATAATTAAAGAGTCCGGAGCTCATCCAATTATTGTTCTAAACAAGATTGACTTGCCTAACGCAGATATTGAAAAAGTAAAGCGTGAGGTAAGTGTGAAGGGCTTAATCCCTGAAGATATGGGTGGTACAGTTCCGACAGTTGGAGTATCAGGTAAGACTGGTGAGGGGGTAAAGGAACTTTTAGATATGATTAACCTTGTAGTTGATGTTGAGGGGATTCGCAGGAAGGATTCTCTCACAAAAGATGTCTTGGGAAGGGCATTTATTTTAGAGTCAGTCAAGGATCAGTCACAGGGATTTGTTTCATCACTCGTGGTTGTGCAAGGCGAATTTTCAAAAGGTGATTATGTTGTGTATTCAAAGGATGGCGAAATTAGAGCTGACAGAGCAAAAGGATTTGTTTCGGAAGAGAATGTGAATATTGAAAAATTAGAGGATGGCTATGGAGGGAAACTGATTGGCTTATCGAAGTTGTTGGAGCTGGGATCTTCAATAATTGCAATTGATGAAAAGGATCGGAAGAAAGCTGAGGAGATTTACAAATTATCCGAAAAGTGCGACGAAAAGCCGGATGATCAGTGTCCTGATGAGGATGAGCAGGATTTCTGGGGGGAGTTTTTTGGAGATTCTGAAGAAGATGAAGATGTGAAGAATCTTAATGTGATAATTAAGAGCTCGTCTGAGGGTTCGCTTCAGGCCATTGAGAAATCAATAAAAGGACTAGGATCAGATAAAGTAAATCTTACCGTTTTAGACAGCAAGGTTGGCGATATTTCTCAAAGTGACATAGAGAAGGCTGAAATTTCACGTGCGATAATCCTAGGTTTTGAGGTAGATAAGGAACCAGGAGTTGAGGCCCTGGCAAAAAACAAAAGGGTGTTGATCCGTGAGTATGACATTATTTACAAAATGGTTGATGAACTAAAAGAGACTTTGGAGATGCTTGAGGAGGGCGGCCCACAAGAGGAGGAGATAGGTGAGGCTGAAATTAGAGAAATTTTTATCCTGTCTGATGGAAGTAAAGTCATTGGTGGACGTGTAACCAAGGGCGTAGTTAAGCGTGATAGAAAGTGCTACATAGTGAGAGATGATGATATCCTCGCCGAGGGAAAGATCAAATCACTTAAACATCTTAAAGATGAAATTACTCAAGCAAATACTGGTGCTGACTTTGGATTAATTATTGATCCGGAGCCGGAAAGTGTTGAGAAAGGAGATCAACTTTTCTGTGTCGAAACAGTAAAATAGCCCCATTATCTTCTGGTTCAGCCGTTGTGCTACCCCATAGTAAATGATATAATCAAAGTATGGGGCTGTTATCATTTTCACAATTTATTGATGAGTCCGAGAATCTTGCTATTGCAGTGTCTGAAGTTTCAGATTTCGATAAAGCTTGTAGTATTGCTGCCTTTGTGCAATTTTTTGAATCGCATGACAAGCAGGTATTTTTAATAGTGAAAACGAAGCCTGAAGGGGAGATTGCTGAGATCTTTTCTGAGAGTAACGTTCAGGTTAAGACAAAGCTCCAAGTTAGAAGCTATGTTGTCAGTATCGACTACACAAAAACTCCGATTGAAAAAGTAAGTTATGACGTTGATGAAGAGAACGGCAGAATCAATTTTTTCATTTTTCCGAAAGGCAGGAATTTTGATTTTAAGGATATTGAGTATGACCAGGGCGGGGGAGATTTTGATCACATAATTGCCTATGATATAGGTTCATTTGATCAGTTAGGAGAAGTTTACAAGAATAATCGTAAGATGTTCAAATCTGAAAATACCTTTGTTTTTGCTAAAAATTTCAGGATGGATGGTGTAGATGACAGTCAGATCAACCTTATCAGCGTTAATTTCCCTCAGACATACTCAAAGAGTTTGCTGGATGTTATTCGGCGGGAGTTTCCGAAGTACAAATTTGCAAAATGTCCTGCACAGCTGCTTTTGAATGGGATGGTTAGTAAAAAAGGGTATATAGAAGCTGGTAAAATTCTTGATGAATCCATAGACTTAATTAATTATCTAGTGTCTTGCGGGGCCAGTCTGGCGAAAGCATTAAAGTCCAATTACTACAGCCAATCGGTTGATGATGTCTTAATTGAAAGTTTGCTTTTGGATAATTTCGAAATTGATTATGAAAGTGGAGTCGCCTGGGCAAAAGTCTCTAGAAAAGAGATTGCTGAAGTTGTGGAAGATGCGGATTCATATAAATTTGAGCAGAAAGGGCGACTGCCTTTTAATAAAGTTCAGACAGTTAATTTAGCATTTGCCGCAATAGAAGAGGCTGATGGTCGGATTCGTGTGAGGATAGAATCAAACGAACCTGATAGTTACCCTGCAAAGGACATTGCTCAGGTTTTTGATGGAGGGGGTACCGGGGAGTTTGCTGAGTTTGTATTGAGTGATGTCAAGCTGGAGGATATTGAAAAGGTGATTTTTCCTGTGATTGGGGAATTTTTTGGGCTTGAGGTTAAGGATTAACCATGCCGTGCTTCCTTTCTTTTGTAGCGATGCTGGAGGGAATTTGTTATAGTATTGATATTAGCTAAACTTTACCAGAATTCGCTGAGTGATGAATTCCAACTTTCAATGTGGGCGAAGACTGTTTTTTAAGTTTATTACGGGAATTATATTTGCCGCAATATTCATAACAGTTTCCGATAAAAGTGCTTATGCATACCATTGGACAAAACTGGCATCCGGTGGTTTTAATGACAAAAGCGAATATTCTATTGAACATTATACAGAATATGAGAATAAGATCTTTTTCTCTAGTGTTATCCAGAACAACAGCTCATCAAAGTTTAGAATAATGTCATTCGATGGTACCAATTTTGCCAATGAAAGTGATGAGAATTTTGGGATTGCCGGATCATTCTGGGTTTCGGGAATGGGAGTTTACGAGGACAAGCTGTATGTTGGTATATATTTTCAAAATGGTTATAGATTATGGGTTAAGGATGGCTCGAACCCTTGGGCTCTTATTCGCAATGGCGGTACTAATTATATGGCTAATGGTTTTTGCGAAGTTGGCGGGAATCTGTACATTGGAACCAATAATCCTGCCGGGGCACAGGTCTGGGAATTTGATGGGGTTGACTGGACTCAAGTAGATGATGGTGTTTTTGCTTCGAATGATAGATCTGCACTAAATTGCACAGTTATGGATTCCAAGCTCTATTTTGCAACCGAGAATTTTACTGATGGGACAGCAATTTGGGAGCTCGATCCATCCCAGCCGTCTGGCGCTAGATGGAATCAGCTTGCTGCTGGAGGATTCGGTAATTCCAATAATCAAAAGTCAAACTTAGTAGTATATGACGGTAAAATTTATGCTGGGACTTACAATGTGGCGACTGGGGGAGAGATATGGGTATACTCTCAAGATTCAGGCTCCTGGGATTGGAGTAATTTGGTGGATAAAGGTAACGGAAATCAAGAAAACTATTATCTTGGTGTAAGCATGGTTGAACGGAATTCAAAATTGTATTTTAGTACAGGAAATTTGCGTAAAGGGACTCAGATCTGGGAGTATGATGGGTCGGATTTAGTACAGATAAATCTAGCTGGATTTGGAGACGTTCTGAATAATTCAGCATTGGTTGTCAATTATGCTTCGGAACCGGATCAACTTTTTGCCTTTACCAGAAATACAGTGTATGGAGTGGAGGTTTGGGAGACCGGATTATCAGGACAGACAAATGGTCCCCAAGATGATAGATATTAATGTCTCCCTACGTGTCAGGAGAACGATGCTAAAATGTTTATAGTATCGGCATCCGATATGAATTCATTTTCAAATCAAAAATACAGCATACAGATAGCGGTATCTGACGAAGAAAGTGAGTTTACGCTGGGAATTTTTGATGGAGACTCTGGAAAAGATCAGTTCGGTGCAGTAAACATATGGGGTGGTGCCTGGGATGGATCGGATTATCCGCTCAGATATAGGTTATACAGAGATCCGTATGGAGCAGGAAACAATAATTCCAGAGATTTAATAGCTGAGTGGTATGGGAATGCTTCAAATGTTCCTGATGCTGAGGATATTTGGTCAGCGGATGCTGAATTTATGCCTGACAATGATTGGTGGAACGTGGTAATACAAACCGAAGTAGGTGCTTTATCGCCAAGTAGAAATTATATATATAATTTAGAAATTGAGTTCGATCCTGCAACTGGAGTACCCTCAAGTAATGGCGTAATGTTCAAGGTCCGGGGAGATAATATATTGTCCATTGAGCCTGGAATCTTTCTTCTGATTCCAAGTCTGGAGACTTTTATCGATGCTCAATATTCATTTCCTGAGTGGAGGTTGAATTTGTTTGATGGGGTCCATGTTGGGCCGACAGTACATAACGGTATCTGGGATATATATGTTGATAGTCTTGTATCAAAAAATAAAATCGTAATATGGGATGGAGACTCCGATTTTGGATCTAGTCTCAATGGGACATTTGATACAGATGATCCGGATACTCCTCCGACGCCTCCAAGTTGGATTAATAGTGGGGGGGTATTAGATGAAGGTGCTCAGGGTGAGGGCGGCGACGATACTTCAAACGCTTTGTATAGGGTCTATCCAAGTGTGTACTACAAAGTATTAGATGTTTTGGGCAATGAGTATGTCAATGAAAATCCATCTGGAAATAGAGAGTGGGAACAGTTTCTTATCACGCACGATGATACTCTGACAAGTAGTGAGTATGATTATCTTGTGGATAGCCCATTGGAACCAGGAGTAATGAAGATCGAGTTGATGGGGTTAGACTTTCATAACTTAATGGGGTTTCGATTTCAGAATTCGGTTTTAGGAGTGGACGGAAATGGTCAGCCTGTGGCTCCCGTTAGACCTTTTATTGTTGGCGACAACGTATGGGAAGATAAAAATAAAAACATGATTTTTGATCCTAATGAAGTAGGGATTTCCGGAGTGGATGTTAATTTATATGATAGTCTCGGCAATTTTTTACAGACAGCGACAACTAATCCTATGGGATATTATGAGTTTCAGGTTGAAGCGAGGACTTACGATGATGACCTGGGAGAATTTATTTATGATGGCGTATATCAAATAAGTGTTGATGAGGGAAACTTTTTAGAGGGTGGGGCGTTAGAGAATATGGAGTTAACTACTGTATACGGTGAGTTGGAGTATACCGTGATTGACGACAATATTTTGGCATATGACTTTGGATACAGAGAGAAAGAGCTTAGTAAGACTGGTTCACCGTTATTTCCACAACTTTTAGTGTTTGGCTTGCTTTCATATATTATCAAACGTGCGAGCTTACAAAAATCTGCTTTTGAGAATCCTTCTTGACGGATCATAATATTATGCTGCACGTTTGTAAAAATGCACAAAATGTATTGACACCCTACCGAGGATGACTGAATTCTTATTGACAAAAAACTATTATTATAATATGATTTATCCTACATGGTTCTAAGTAGACCTGTATAATTTATTTTTTGGGCTAGATGGGGATTAGCAAAGAGGAAAAAAAGAAAATAATCGAAAAGTATGCCCTTCATGAGGGTGATACTGGCTCTCCTGAGGTACAAATAGCTGTTCTCACAGAGAAAATTAGAAGACTTAGTGAGCATCTTAAGGAACACCGCAAAGATAATCACTCTCGCAGAGGACTTCTGAAAATGGTGGGTAAACGGCGAAGAATTATTGAGTACCTAAAGTCGACTGACGAGGATAGATTTAAAAAAATCTCCAAGGCATTGGATTTATAGAGGGCTTCACGCCTTTTATTTTTCACTTGACTTCTTAATAAAACTTCCGAAACATTGCATTTTGCATACTGTCATTGTGCATATTAATTATGCCTGATAGAATGCATATGTAGATATAAATTTTTTATTAAAAAGTTAAATGTTATTTAAAGAAAAGAAGCATGAGTTTGAAATTGAAGGAAAGAAATGTTCCTTTGAGATAGGAAAACTCGCTAGAAAATCAGAGGTCGGTATATTGGCTCGGATGGGCGATACTGCGATTCTGGTTACAATTAATCATGGGGAAGCCAACGAAGATGCGGGTTATTTCCCTCTCAGTGTTGAATATATTGAGAAAATGTATGCATCAGGAATGATTTCTTCATCCAGATTTGTGAAGCGTGAAAGATATCCGAATGACGATGCAATATTAAAAGCTCGCATAATTGACAGATCGATTCGTCCTATGTTCCCGGCAAACTATAGGAACGAAGTTCAGGTAATTGTTAAAATTCTTTCATATGATGAGGAGTGCGATCCTATGATTTTGGCTATCAATGCTGTCTCGGCAGGATTTATGATGTCAAGTGTCCCTTTCCAGGGCCCTATTTCCGGTGTAAGGGTAGGCATGGTTGATGATAAATTTACAGCTTTAAACTCCAATGTTGAAAGAATGACTCCGGAAGAAGTCACAAAAGCCAATATGGTTCTGGCCGGAGACGGAGAGAAGCTCACAAACATAGATGCTGATATGTACGAGTTACCTGAGAGTACGGCTCTTGAAGGTATGAAATTTGGATTGGAGCTGATGCAGCCATGGATTGAAGCCCAGAATGCTTTTGTTAAGCTTGCGACTGAGGGGGACGAGGTTAAAAAACATGATTATGTCAAATTTGAAGTCGATAAAGATCTCTATAAAGAGATTAAGGAGAATTATGCTGATGAAATAGTCTCTGATATGAAAGCTTCGAGGAAGCCGGAAGAATCAGAAGCTCTTGAAAAGATATATTCGGATTACGAAGGGAAATTTACAAAGCTTGAACTAAAAGAAGCTTATGAAAAGGCGAGCAAATACCACTTAAGGTCAATTGTCTGGGAAGAAGGCAAAAGGGTTGACGGTCGTGCTTTTGATGAAGTACGTGAGCTCGATTCTGAGGTTGGTTTACTTCCAAACGCTCATGGCTCCGGTTTGTTTACTCGAGGTATGACTCAAATTTTGACAATTACAACAATTGCTACTATTAGAAAGCAGCAGATGGTTGAGGATATGACAGGAGAAGATACACGGAGGTATATGCACTATTATGAAGAATCTCCATCAAGTTACGGAGAAGTTGGCAGGTATCGATTTATTCCGGGCCGTCGTGCAGTAGGGCATGGAGCCTTGGCAGAAAAAGCATTATATCCGGTATTACCTAGTGAAGAAGATTTTCCTTATACAATTATTGCTGTCAGCGAGATTATGTCGGAATTTGGATCGAGCTCAATGGGCTCAATATCAGGTTCTTCACTTTCGTTGATGGATGCTGGTGTTCCAATTAGTAAACCTGTTGCAGGTATTGCTCTTGGAGTAATCATAGCTGAAGATGACGATGGGAATCTGGATTATGGAGATTATCAAATTTTGACTGACATGGCAGCCCTTGAAGACTTTTATGGATTTATGGACTTTAAAGTTGCCGGTACCAAGGATGGCGTTACGGCTATTCAAATGGATACCAAAGCTAAAGGTCTTCCGATTGAAGTTTTTGAGAAGGGATTCGAGATGGCTAATAAAGCAAGGTTGCAGATTCTCGAAGTTATGAACAAAGCGATTTCATCTCCACGTGAAAATCTACCGACAGATGCTCCAAAGGTTGAGCGAGCAAAGATTCCTACATCCAAGATTGGCGAGTTGATTGGTCCAGGCGGGAAAAATATCAAAGAACTAAACGAGAGAACCAATACTGAAATTGATGTTGAGGACGATGGCACTGTTCTAATTTTCGGAACTGATCAGGAGGGAATTGAGGAGGCACTCAAATATGTTGATGCTCTCGGTTTTGAACCTGAAAAGGGTGGTGTATATGAGGGTGAAGTTGTAGGTATTGAAAATTTTGGTGCCTTTGTTGAAATCGCTCCCGGTGTGAGCGGATTGCTTCATATTTCAGAATTCGGAGAGGGTTTTATCAAGGATATTCACAAAGTTGTCAGTATGGGAGAAAAGTTCAGAGTGAAAGTTTTGGATGTCTCTGACGACGGAAAGATGAAGTTGAGAAAAGTCTCGGATTAATGATTGGCCGTTAAAATACTTAGGCGTGTCAGTGCTTAAGTATTCGAGGTAAGTTTCGGATTTTATAAATAACAGGCTGGGGTGTATTCCCCGCCCTGTTTTGTCGTGTACACGGGATTTGTTAGCCCGAAAGTGAGTGTATACATGGTCGCTTGGATTTGGGTATCGAGTGTGCGAAAATTTGACTATCATGCGAATAATTTCTCATCCCATTTGTGACGGAATATGGATTTGGACCTTTCCCTGAAGTTGTAAACCAATTTGATGCAATTAGCCCTTATAAATTTTGGCTACAAAGAAGCCCATGAACTCGGCACTTGGAACGAGTCGGATACACTTTTTAACTTCGGGAGAGAAAGAATACTGATTCCATTCAGTGATTCCCGGTTTTACAAATTTTCTGAAATCTTTAAATTCTTCCGAATTTACAAGATCGAGCTTCTTTACTTGAGCATTGGAATGCTTTTTAATGAGAAAGTCAATGATAGCCTCATTTTCCCCGGGCTCAAGAGTGCAAGTTGAGTATACCAGGGTGCCTCCGGTTTTTAGTGCAAGCCAGGCAGATTCAATCAATTTTCTTTGGATCTTAGACATAGCCTTAACCTTACGAATACTCCAAAAGCGCAGACTTCCTGAGTGGGTCAAGTAAATCATTCCTTCACCGCTGCAAGGTGCGTCAAGCAGAACAAAATCAAACTTTTCGCGATTTTCTGATTTAATTCCGACTTTGGAGCCGTCCTGTACTGTGACTTTCGTGTTTTTTACATGAAATTGATCTAAAACTTCTTTTAATTTTTGTGCACGGTGCGGATCTACATCATTTGCGATTATTTTCCCTTGATTATCCATTAGGGCTGCGAGCTGAGAAGTTTTGCTCCCGGGTGAGGCTGTCAGGTCCAGGACTTTAACTTTCTGCATTGATTTATCAGAGATTCGTTCCAGTCGAAATTCAAGAGCAGGAATAAGACTCGATAAATTTTGAATATAGAAGAGGCCTTTTTCATATGCATGCATCTCTCCAAGTTCTGATTTATCTTTATTTTCAACAATATATGTATTTGGACTCCATGGAATTTCTTTTAACTTTAATCTTTTTTTGAGAAGCAGTTTCTTTATTGATTCGGGGTCGCCGGCCAAATTATTAATTCGTATAGCAGTAACGGCCCTTTCAGTGAAAGCCTGTTTCACGCGCCCGGTCGGGAGTTTTAGTATACTTGCCAGCCTTGAGAGGAAAATATCTTCCTTAGTGTAAAATTTTTCTCCTTTGCTTTTTTTAATTTTTTTCAGTTTCTTAATGTTAAAGTTTTTCCCCTGATAGCCGGACTGGTCTGAATTATCGGAAGTGCTTTTGAATTGCCGCCTGGATACCGGCCGTCCTCTTTTCTTTCTCATTTATATCTCTCCATTCATGAATTTAATAATGCTTGCGACAACAATCGCTGCTGTTTCTGTTCGCAGTATATTGCCTTTCATGCTGACTTTTCGAAAGTTTAGGTCTTCGAAAATTTCGTGGTCTTTTGAGTGCCAGCCTTTCTCAGGCCCAATTGCAATTATATATGAATTGTTCTTTTGGATTAACTCTTTCAGACTCTTTGTCTCAACGGCCTCTGTTGTCAGACAAATTCTTTCCCCCGGAATTGTAGAAATTTCATCGCTGAACCTTTGGCTTGAGATCTTAAAAGGTTTGTATAAATAGGGTAGGGTTGGATTGCGCGATTGTTCAGCTGCGTCTTTGATAATTTTTCTCCACAGTCCAAATTTTTTAATGGCTGCAGATCTTTTCAATAATGAGTACTTTGATTCAATTGGAATTACATTGCTTACTCCAATTTCCGTTATCTTCTCAAGAAAATAATTGAACTTGGAATCATTAGATATTGATTGAACAATTGTGATTTGCGGCTTGGAACTTTCAGGAGCTGGGAAGCCACTTCCAACTTGCTCTAGAATTTTTATCTCGACACTGCTTTTATTGATGAAAGTTACCTGTGCTCTATAGATTTGAGTTAAAGCTTGTATCTCGATGATATCTTCAGGTTGAATTTCTCCCTTTTTAATTATGATGTCGCTGTCGGAATCCGACAGATTTAAAATATCGCCCGGCTTAACTTTGTGTGGAATATAACAATAATTCATGGTTATAATTATGTGTTATTTCAGGTTTTTTAGCAAGTATGCTCATGAAATACCTAGATGACCAGATCCGGGCAAATTATCATGTGTAACTTAATCGAGTCATCCAAAAGATTAACTTCTAATGAGATCTTAATACATAGCCCTAGTCTGACGGGGTTTCTGAAAACCCTCTTTATTGTCTGCGAAGTAGTATTTCTGTTACCACTTATTAACTTCTCCGTATATATAATTACGCTACATTGCCATAAGATTACTGTTCTAATATAATTTGAATTAAGAAAGAAGACTGCAGTTGAAAAGCGCGGGCAGCCGTCAAGTTTAAACTATGCCGGGTGTTGGAAAGAAAGGCGCAATGCTATGATAAAAAGTCCTAGTCGCCTTTTCATGTAGAATTCTTTCGTAATTCAAATTAAATTAAGAATAATTACAATGAATAGCAAGGAACAAAAACCTACAATTCTAAATTACTATGCGCTTGCCGCGTTCTTTTCCTCAATAGTATTAGGAATCGCATATATAACCCTATTTCTCTGGAAAGAAATTGGAATATCACACCTGATATACTATGCGATACTATTTACACTTGCAGTGATCCCCGTGTTTGTAACCGAGAAAGCACAAGCCAAAACAAAGTTTTCAAACTGGCTGATATTGCTTCCTGCATCACTTGCCGCATCATTCTTATTCGTTTACAGGCTAAATCCGGGATGGGTAACATTTGCATTTTTATCACTTCCGGTTTTATACGGATTTCTTTTAAGGGCAGTGTTTATCTCTAGTACGGCTAAAAGCTTTAACATATTATCTTTCTTGGTTTTACCGATTTTGTTTGTAGCGTCCTGGTTTGCTGATATTGGTAAGTTCGTAAGAAACCTGAGATTCAAGGTAATAAAAACAAATGGAGTAGGGACCGTTGTAAAAAGAGTTGTTACCGGGATTTTGGTTGCGGCACCGTTTTTGTTGTTTTTTGGTGTTTTGCTGTCTTCGGCAGATGCCAAGTTTGGAAAGGAACTCGGCATTTTCTTTGAGAAAATCTTTGGGGATTGGTTTACTGATGACTTAATCTCAAATCTGGGAAAGCTATTTGTTGGATTTTTGGTCTCGATATATTCAATGATTTACTACTTTTCACTCTGGAATCCTGAGTCGAATCTTGCCAAAATGATGAATAAAAATAATAATCGTGAGCTAAAAGAGGCCAAGAGGAAATGGAACGCTATCTCTGTATCTGTGTTTCTATTCGCACTTAACCTGCTCTTCCTTGCTTTTGTAGCATTTCAATTTAAATACCTGTTTGGTGGTGACGATAATATTTTTAAAGAGGAGGGATTCACTTATTCGCAGTACGCCAGAAAGGGCTTTGGTGAGCTATCAGTTGTTGCTCTATCTGCGTATTTGGTAATGTTAGTGATTAATTCCAAGGCGTTGATCCAGAAAGAGGCTGAAAATATTATTTATAGAGCTAATTACATCATATTGGCAGTCTGCATACTGATAGTTACATATTCAGCGTTTGCAAGGCTGGCTTTGTATCAGCAAATGTATGGTTATACAGAGCTTCGCCTTTTTGCCAGCACGGGAATTGTTTCGATCGCAATTCTGTACGTTATGCTAATTTTATCAACTTTTATGAAACGTCCTCTTAAATTTACAAACACTATTATCTGCGTGTTGGCTGTAGCTTTTTATCTGTTTTGGATTATGCTGCCTCAAGATTATGCCGTAGCCAAGCTTAATTATCTGAGGTATAAGAATACTGAGAAAATTGATGTACCATATCTTTTGGGCCTTTCAGATGAGGCAATTCCTGTATTGATTGAAATGGGCGAAGATCCTGAAGTTTCACAGTCAATCCAAATACTGATTTACTCTGAGCTGGAAGATCGGTGGGAGGATGTAAAAGACTCTCGTAAAAATTGGCAATCCTGGAATTTGATTTATGAATATAATCGCAAGCGGCTTGCAGAGATTAATGAGTCTGCATGGAGTGATAAGGCCAGAGAGCAGCTTCAGACCTTTTTAGACGGGTATGAAGAGGCTGTCTTGACCGGACAGTTTGAGTATGCTTATGAAAATTATTGGACTAAACACTCAGTTCCACTTGATCTTAGTGAGTTGGAACAATTTACAATTACAAAATATGAGTTCGAAGGGGTTCCTGAGTTTGATGACTGGGCTATTCTAGGTGATTCAGGCACTGAATACTGGATGGGCATGGAGATTGCAGCTGACATTGAATACAACTACTTGGATGATGGGTCAATGTGTGATAACCGGGGGTATACGTCGAGAGAAATGTGTGATGAGTATAAGCTACGCTGTGGTGAAGATACAGAAGCTGTTTCAGATAATTCAAGCGGTGTCTTTTTCACTTACGATTCGGATACCGGTTCATTTACAGCAATGAATGATCCGGATAGCTCTGAAAGCTGCCAGATTCGTGTTTCTGCAAAAGAGAGAGATTACGTTCGTGTTGTACTTGAAAACGGTGAATGGCGAATAAAAGATTCGTCTCTGATGACATTGGGAAATTTTCGAGATGGTAATAGCGGGAGGGTTCTTGACGAAAATAAATATTTCGAGCAAAATGTCGACTTTTCACCTATGAGACATTAGTCCGGGATTTCTCTTGTCAGTAAATGAGTAAATGACAGAAAGGCCTGGCTGATGGGAGTGATTTGCTAAAGACACGTTTGAGTTTGTGTCGATAGCCGGGCCGTCAAGTACATAGGTTGTATTTCATCTGGTGCGATTTTCGTAAAACATTGATTTGCTAAACAAGCCTCGAGTGTGGTAAATTGAAGACAGGATAAATTTATCAAATCAAAACAAATGAGCGAGATTCCTCCAATATTTTGGATGTTTGTAATCGGCGGACTAGCCGCGATGCTGGGCTTAATTTTCTACTACGTGGCAATGGTTTTTAAGGAGACAGCTGCAACATTGAAAGAAACCCAGGAAGTTGTAAAGAATTCAAACGAAATTCTGGCCGAGGCCAAAGAATCTGTTTCAATAGTCAATGACTCGGTAAAAAGTATAAAGACAAAGATTATTGACCCAATTCTCCAGATTGGAAATGCAATTTCTTCTGTGAATCAGTTTGTAAGCGGTATAAAATCCAAGTACACTCACGAGGATCCTGAAGTCATTATTTAGCAGAAGATTCATTTGCGTTATGACTATGCGGACTAGTTGTAAAAACGCCTGTTATGTTGCATGAAATTTAGAGTCGATGTTTATACTCACACAAGGCCCAATAAAAGCTCAAAGCATTTTTCACTAGAGTGAGATTCTGATTACTGAATCCCTTGAGCGTTCCCAGCAGTGTTTTCAAAGATGAAATCATGCATTTTGAAGTATGCATCATCTCCACCTTGTACACGTGCACATTCAGCTATCTGTGCCTCCTTTGAAGCAACAGGCTCATGAAAACTCAAAGGCAAATCTCTGAAAACCCAGATAACTTTATCTGTTTCAATATAATTTTCTTCAATTTTCTTACCTGTCCCGGTAGCATGGCGTTTACAGAAAGGGCACTCGTAATCGCTGAATTCTACAACAGCAACTTTTGCTTGATCACTGCCTTTCTTTGGATCATCATCAATTGATACCTCTACCCCGTGCTCAAGTCCTTCCAGATCCGGATCATTCTCTTGAAATGAGCCGTCGTTCAGATATTTTTCTATAACCTTGGAAAAAGTCTCATATGGATATGCTCCTGGAATTCGAGTTCCCTTAACGATTCCGTCTTCATTTAGTTTGCCTACCACAAATCCAGGGGTACCTGTTATCCCAATTAGAGCACCATCATCTAGATCTTTGTTTCTTTCTTCAGAAAAATCCTCGTTTTCAACGCAATTTACTAGTTTTTTTCGATTTAATCCGATTTCCTTAGCGTAATCGTAGGCTTTTTCGTAATTTGGGACTTTGGGTTGCTCCGGTTGTTCTGCAATATTATCACCTGAATCAGCCCTTTCCCCAAGCACACTTGCTGTGGGCAAATTTTTGAGGCTGAAAATTAAAGCAAGAGATATAATAACCGACCCAATAATAATCGAAACTGGCGTTAGATAAGCGGTCAGGTTCTCAGGAAGCAAAATTTCAATAGTATCGCTCTGTTTTTTACTTGTTTTCTTCCTTGAGCTCTTCTTTTTTCTAGGCATAATCTTAATAACCTTAATAAATTTATAATATAATTTGAGTTGAGAAATTCAAAAATCAATAATGTAATAACTTTTGAATTCCCAATACCTTGCATTAATAATATTAATTTGAGTTATGAAAGAAGACTGCAGTTAAAAAGCGCGCCCAGCCGGCAGGTTTAAGCCATGATGAGGGTGGGGAAGAATGACCCAGTACTAGTGCAATACGTCCTAGTCGCCTTTTCATGCAGGATTATTTCATAACTCAAATTAACTTAGATATGATTATAACACATTCAACGTCTCATAGTAATGAAAATTTGCGATTTGCGTTGAGGCAAGCAATTAGTTGTGACAACGTTGTTAGTAGATTGCTCTTGGCTCAATATATCCGAGATTTAAGAAACTTTGCTTATCAAACGAGCGAGCGTACACAAACCCGTGTGTTTGTGATACCGGTGAGAGCAGATAACGAACGGTTCACTAGTTTGCTTATCAAAAGAGTAAAACCCCCGCCATTTATGGGGTAAAAAAAAGGTCCAGGGTTTACCCTGTGGTGGTGCCCAATCCGTTTGATAAACATTATGATATAATTCTGCTTATGAGAGTGACTAAAGCACAGCAGAAAAAAGTAGTACTTGGGGCTGTAATTATGGCTGTTGCTATTCCGCTGACAGTTCTTGCATTTTATACAATTTCAAACGTTGTTTTGCGAGCAAGTCAGGAAGCCGAGCCCAAGGAAGTTGTAATTAGTAATTTGACAGAGACTTCATTGACTATCAGCTGGGTTACGGAAGTTGATGCTGAAGGATCTCTCCAACACAACCGTGCAGGCAAGGAAGACAGTCAGGTTGTTACAGATGTCCGTGGAAGTGGAGCACGTAAGACTCATTTTGTAGAAGTCGTCGGCTTAGCTCCTGAGTCAGAATATGAATTCGCGATAAATTCAAACGGGGAGACATACACTTCAGAAGACGGTCAGCCATTTACTTTTTCAACTCCTCCAGTTTCAGACCAGACACCGATTCCAAATCCTGTATACGGGAAGTTATCAGGGGTTGAAGGTGATGACGCACTGGTTTTATTGGTTGTTAAAGATGGTGGGAGCACTTCCTGGCCTGTTGTTTCATCCATTCGCAGCGGCGGCAATTGGAATATCGATCTGGCAGTTTTACTAAATTCTGATAAATCAGACTATATAACACCAACTGCAGATACTGAAATTACTTTGCTTGGTCAAAGCTCTGGCCGAGGCGCAATAGCCAAAGGTTTGTTTTCTGAAATGTTTAACGATAGTGGGAAGTTATCAGATTCTGAAAATTTTTCTTTGGAAGAAGGTACGGACATTATGGCGGAGATCCCTGATTTTGCAGCAGTCTCGAGTCTGTATGCATCTAGTCCGGGTGAATCCGAAGAACCTGAGGAACCGGAGGAGCCCGACGAACCGGAGCCGGTTTACGAACCAGAACCTGTTTATGAACCTGAACCGGAGCCAGAGCCGCAAGACATTTTTACACGCCAGTTCAGGTATATTTTGGATCTACCGCTTGGAAATATCGATGTTGGAAATATTTTGGCGAATGTTACTCCAAATGTAACGACCGGTGCAGCAAGCGTAGAAATCACAAATCTTACTGATACGGGGTTTTCGGTGGTGTGGATTTCAAATGAGGCAGAAGAGGGCTATGTGGAGTATGGGACTTCCGCTGACGGATTAGATAATCAGGCTCATGATTCTCGTGACAGTGTACTGGAGAAGAGCGATTATTATGCTCATCATGTGGATGTTACGGGAGTGCAGCCGGAGACTAAATACTATTTTGAGATTATTTCCGGCGGGGATACTATTGATAATAATGGAGCACCTTTTGAGGCTACTACTTTTGCAACCCTTAGCTCTCCGCCCCCTTATAAAACTGTTGCGGGTGTGGTAGAGGGGTTGGATGATCTGGAAGACAGTGTTGTGTTATTGCAGATCGTTGATAAAGATGGAGCAGGGTCTTCGGGAAACTCATATTTTTTTTCGACTGTGCCTGGTGAAAACGGTAGTTGGATCGCAAGTATGGGAGATGTCCGTACCGAAACCGGGAATGAATATTATGCTGCTTCCAACGATGATGTTGTAGATGCACAGCTTTTGGCTTACGCTGAAAGTGAAGGGACTCAAGCTTCAGCAGATGGGATCGAGGATAGTTCTTTGATTTTGTCAGTGAGTGCATCTGATTCCGGATCTTCTGAGATTGTTGTAAAAATACCTCCTTTGAGTGATTATGGCGTTTATTCATCAACTGCTGATTTGATTGAATCTTTGTCAAATTGAGTGTCTTGCTTTCTTTGTGGTAATAAGCTTCTTAACTGTGAGATTCAGTCCTATCAAAATTGTCTCATCTGATTTTTTCTCTACAATTAGATCATTTGCGAGGAGCTCGTACTTTGGTGAGTGAATTTTGAGCTTATATCTATTGCCCGGAAGGATAAAAATATACCTGCCTTTTGTATCTGTTTGGCCTGAGGTTACGAGCGTATCAAATTCGGCCTCGTAAACGCCGATTTCGATATTTTTTACTGGTTTGCCACTTTGATCAGTTACTAGACCATACTTCCCTCTTTCTTTTTTGCGAAGAAGCTGTCTGTAAATGAAAAGGCCGAGGAATATTGAGAAAGTCAGTGCTGAAAAAATCTGCAATCCCCATAAAATTACCGGCATCACTGCCCCTAGAATCAGAAACACTGGACTTGTGAAAGATAGTGTTACATGCACATGGCTCTTCACTTTTTCAATTATTGAGTAATCCAAAGCTATTGAAGTACACTTTTTTATAGGATCCATTGGAATATTGATCCCAAGAGGTTTCTTGTCCTCTTGTTCAATGAATTCGCCGTAATATAAACTTGTCCTGTCACCATCTATCTTTATTGGATTGAGCTTGCTGGGAAATGTGTATCCAGTTTTCGTTGCTGAGATTTTGTACTTCCCTTTTGGAGGATTGAAAGAGAATGTTCCGTTAGTATCCGAAACTTGAGTTTCAATCAATTTATTGTTGGCCGAAAAAAGTCGTAAAATTACGTTTGGGATTGATTCCTTTGATTTTGAGTTATAAACTTCACTCCATCTTTTACGGGAAATTATTGGAGAAAATATTGCATACCACCAAAGGAAGATAGCAAGCAGGTATGATGGAATAGTATTAAAAAAACACCAGGCTGAGGTGCATACTGCGGTGAAGATCGTTTTATTTGTACAATTCCCGCTGCAATCGCACACCTCTGCATTGAAGAAGTAAGACCACCCATAGATAAAGTCCTCCGAAGGCTTGTAGGTTATCGTGTGATAACTATCCGATGAAACTTTCGTCAAGTTTGGGTCATCAATTACTCTCGAGATTTTGTAAGGCTTAATCGTTAAATATGAAGATTTCCAGTCTGTATCGGGATAAAGCTTAAAGCTCGTCCAGTCAATTGGACTTTCATCTTGTATTTTGAGAATTATTTGTGTTTGTGCTCCTAACCCAGTCCATTTGGGGATATTTTCAAAGTACAATTCTGGAGGCTCATTGTCTTTATCTGGTTTCTTAGTAGTGTCCGGAG